>JANNRS010000001.1:0-1718 GCA_031401615.1 Minisyncoccota bacterium
ACATCGCACACTTGACGAAGTGCGTGTTTCTGCAAGATGCTTGGTGGGTCAGGTTATTTAATTTCGCGTAACTTAGCGGGTGTTGTGAAAAATTAAATCATCGAATAGAGGTAAATTATAATGGAAGCCGAAATTGGTAGAGTGGCCGCCGAGCCGGTGTCAGTTCCGCGAAGCGGCAATTACCGTTGGGTTATTTGCGGGTTGCTGTTTTTTGCGGCGGCGGTGAATTACATTGACCGCCAGGTTATCGGCATTTTGAAGCCGACACTGCAAATAGAATTCGGCTGGACGGAGGTTGATTACAGTTGGATTGTTTTCGGCTTTCAACTTGCCTACGCCATTGGGCTGCTCGGCGTGGGCCGGTTGATGGATAAATTCGGCACGCGCAAAGGATTCTCGCTTTCCGTATTGGTTTGGAGCCTGGCGGCGATGGCCCACGCCTGGGCCGTGCCCATCGGGGTCGGAGCAATTGCCGGCCTGGCCTGGATAACTACTGTGCTGGGTTATACTTCCTTCACTACCGGCCTATCTGTTTCCGTTGTTGGTTTTATCGTGGCGCGTTTCGCCCTGGGGTTGGGCGAGGCGGGCAATTTTCCCGCTTCCATTAAAACGGTGGCGGAATGGTTTCCTAAAAAGGAAAGAGCCTTGGCGACCGGCATATTCAATGCGGGAACGAACGTCGGCGCGTTAGTAACGCCGCTCGTCGTGCCCTGGTTGACCATCACTTACGGCTGGTTTGAAGCCTTTATCGTGACCGGCATCATTGGCTTCGTCTGGCTGATTTTTTGGCTGATTTTTTACCGCAAACCGGAAGAACACAAAAGCCTGTCAGCCGCCGAATTTGCCTATATCCGCAGCGACCCGCCCGAACCGACAGTTAAAGTCCCCTGGGCCAAGCTCTTGCCACATCGCCAGACCTGGGCTTTTGCCGTCGGGAAATTTCTCACCGACCCTATTTGGTGGGTCTATCTCTTTTGGGTGCCGGACTTTCTCAACAAACAGCACGGACTTAGCTTGAAGAATTTCGGCCTGCCCTTAGCGACAATTTACATCATCGCGGACATCGGGAGCGTCGGCGGCGGTTACGTTTCCTCGGCCTTAATCAAACGCGGTTGGAGCGTCAATCGCGGGCGCAAAACGGCGATGTTGATTTGCGCGTTGGCTGTCGTGCCGATTGTGTTTGCTTCCAAAACCTCAAGCTTGTGGGTGGCGGTGTTGCTCATCGGTTTGGCGGCGGCAGCGCATCAAGGCTGGTCGGCGAATCTGTTTACCACCGCTTCCGATATGTTTCCCAAACAGGTAGTTGGTTCCGTCGTCGGTTTTGGCGGGATGTTCGGGGCCATCGGCGGGATGTTTATCGCCTTGGCCGTCGGCAAAATTCTGGCGGCGACGGGCAGTTATCTGGTGATTTTTATCATCGCCGGTTCGGCGTATTTGCTGGCTTTGGGATTGATTCACCTGCTTGTGCCGAATCTGGAACCGGCCAAATTAGACCTTGAAGAAGCTGTTTAAGCGCCTGCACAAAAGTTTGGCGCCATAATGCGGAAGCCCGCACTGCGTCAAGGGCGCGAACACACACTTACTGCGCGCGTGTTTTCGCATTCGGATTACGCCCGAAAACATAGCCTTACCTGCTTCTATCTTCAATCTGAAAACTACCGGCTATAGAACCGGCAGCTACTTGTTGAACTTCGTCGCTGGCAACGGCGCAACCGTTT
>JANNRS010000002.1:0-1756 GCA_031401615.1 Minisyncoccota bacterium
CAGACCACGAACAGCGCCGGACCGAAGCATCTGCTACGCTTGCGCTCTCGAAGAGATTACCGGAGGACGTGCGCCCGAAGAAGGAGACTTCAACAGTGCGCATCTCATCTCTGGTGAAATCTCTGACACTGATCTGGGATACCTCATGGAGGACCTCCGAAACGTGGAACTCGGCAGATCAACGTTTGAGCCATACGAAGAAGACTCGAACGAAGACTGGGTTGATCCCGCTTGGTGCTACACGTGCAACAAGGACACTGCGTTCTGTGCTTGCACTTACTGCCCCATGTGTGGTGAATATCTGGAACTCTGTACGTGCGAGAGTGAAGACGAGAAGTAGGACAAGGACCCGCCTAGCTAACGCGAAGCGGGTCTTTTTATTTACTTTTTATAAGGAAGCTCTTTTCTTTAATTCATTCATATACTCATCCTTATATTTTCTGTACGAGGCATAATCATTAGCATATTTTGAATATAATTCGTTCTTAATTTTTGAATAGCTCTCTGCTTCTTCAGGATGAGAGCGGAGATAGTTTCTTAAATTTATCATTTCCTCATTGTGAGGATGACCTATAGGAAAAAAGTGTATGTTTGCGAGTAAAGTATTATCTTTCATAACTCTAAAAAGTCGTGAGTTTTCCATTACAAATTGACCTGCATATTCAAATCCAACTTGTTCCATATCCTTTATGTGCTCCTCAACAGTTTGAAGGTCACCTACTATCACAAGAATATCAATACAAGGTTTGCCTGCCATTCCTGGAACAGAAGTACTACCTATATGTTCTATTTCTACATTGTTAAATATCTTTTGAATTTTTAATTTATATTCTTCAAACTGATTAACCCAGTCTGGGTTATATGGAACAATATCGTATTTTCGGTCTTTGTAAGAATGTTTGTTCATATTATTTCTTTACAATAAAATGGAAAACATGCCAGTGCTTCATATCTCCTTTTGCTGTATTTCTATCAGCTTCCTCCTCTTGAAAATCAACTATCTCTAATCCGCTCAGTAGGTTTTCTGCCTCCTCTCTAGTTTGAAAATTCATTTCGTTACCTGGAACATTCCATTCATCCTTTATACCAAAAAACTGACCTGTAAGTATCCCGCCATCTTTAAGAGAATGAGTGATTGATTTAAAAACTCTCTCAAAAGTATTTTGCGGATTGAACGGTAAAGAGTATTGGGCATTTATTAAATCGTATTTTCTTTCAATAAAATTAAAATCTTCAAAAGTGCTGATAGTGTAAGAAACGATTTCTGATGGAAAGTTCTTGATAATGTCTTTTGCTATTGGCTTGCTATCTATTGCTGTTATGTGTTTGAAACCTACAGAGACCAAATATCTTACATCATTCAATGCACCAGAACCTAAATCCAAAGCCTCGTTTTTATCTGTAACAAGATTAACTGCCTTAACAAGTAGTGGTCTTGGTTTGCTATCCTTAGTTCTTTCAAAGTATTCCTTCCAGGTGTTTTCTGACATATCATTTCATAGTTATCCGAGCTTAAAAGATTCTTCCACAACCCATTTCATATCACCCTCAAATCGGAAGATTGTTACGTTATTAAATGGAAGTATAAAGTTCGGTTTTTCAAGTGTCTGCACGTACTCCCAGATCTCACTAATTTCTGTTGGAGTTAGGCGGTTAGCTAACGTCGCGTGGGGATGCCAAATCGGAAAATCTTCTTGTGTCATCCCTGGGATTTCTTTTATTTTCTTTATCAAGTCTTCAGCCATATTCCGAACCA
>JANNRS010000003.1:0-1539 GCA_031401615.1 Minisyncoccota bacterium
ATTATTCCCACACTGGCAATTGGTACATCCATAATGTAGCAATACATTTGTGATTTAAAACAGGAAGAGCCGTATGAAGGGAGACTTTCACGTACGGTTGTGTGAGAACGCAGGGGTGAAATACTTTGCGTGACTCGACTAGCCGTCACCCTAAAAAGACACCACCGATACATAGCAGCATGATAGACTACGAGCAAACAGTACAAAAAATAATCAATTCGATAGTAAACTTTTCGTTTGAATTTGATTTTGAAACAATCAAAAAGGAAATGGAATTGGAGGAAGTTGCTAAGAGTGAATTGGAGAAATTAGGAGAGGCAAGAGTTAGAGAAAAATTTAATGCCGGTATTTTTAAAATCAAATTACCAAATGGTAATCTCATTGACGCTAGTTCAATTGCTAAGCACTCTGCAGAGAACAATATTAAAGAGCCAGTAATTTTTATTAACCCAAATTTCAAATACGTTCAATGGGTTGTAAAAAAAGATTTTACTACACCCCAAATCAAAAAACACATTAAAAGTCAGCTTACTAATAATACTGACATAAGTCTTTCTGAAGTAAAAAAGGCACTCTTAATTGAAGATTTAAAAAACAAGAAAATTGAAGGCTATATTGACACACTTCCTATAATAGCAAGCGATTACATAAGCGAAGGGAAATTTCATATTCATTCTTCTTGCACGAAAGAAAGTGCTATTAAAACAGTAAATGAAGTAATTGAGGAACTAAAAATAGACGCAAAAGAGTATGTCAAAAAGAAAATAAGACGAGATTATAAAAATATCGTTCTGTATTTTTTATTTGTATTAGTTGTATCTTCTTTGTGGGTTATTAATAAACAGTGCTTGACAATACCAAATTTGCTTTCCAATAGTATTGGGTTGGCTTTATTCTTAATCCCTTTAGTCGTTATGCGGTTAATCAATCACTCAATTTTTGACACTTTGTTTTTCAGAAAAAAGGCAGAAAGGAAGTATGAAAAAGAATTTTTTGCAAAAGCAATATGACATCAGACGAAAAGGGCGAACGGCTAACATTGGTATTGCCAATAGTGGGGCTTGACATTGGAGCAATCAGCAGCGGTAATTCTGTTGTACTGTGGTTCGGGGCTGGAGTGTGTCACGAGAAACAAGAGAGATAACGCTTGTTTCGCAATTGTATAAATGATGGCAGTAGGTCTGCCGTACACGCCTTACAGCGGGAGTGTACAAACCGCCCCAAGGTGCTTTGTTCAAAAGGCAAGGTATTGAGCGTTGGGGTTAAAAGGTCCGCCGGCAGGCGGATCAGATAAGTGTAATGGAATTGAATGTAAATGAACCACTGATGACGTGTCGAAACCGAACTAAGTCGAGAACCAAACTGCTGATTTTCTAGCATTGGCAGGATAAAGCTGTAGCGGGTGGCTGTTTACTGGTTACAGGTTCTCCGGTATTGAGGTGGCAAGAACATTACACAGGCGTTTATACGAAACGTGAGAAGCTTCATTACGATGTGCAAAAAGCCTTGCCCATAAAACGGCAATTCAATTTCGACTAA
>JANNRS010000004.1:0-25578 GCA_031401615.1 Minisyncoccota bacterium
GCCAAGCCATATGACCAATATCCTTTATCTTTAAGATCACGCATTGTTTGATTGACATTACCAATGAGTACAATAGGTATTCGAAAAACCATACCAACGGAAGTTTTGATAACTACTCCTGTGATCGGAGATTGATTGTGTTTCGGTAACAATATGGCACTAGCTCCAAAAGCAACAGCGGATCGAATAATCGCTCCCACATTGTGTGGATCGTGAAGTTCGTCGAGAAGAACAATACATGGATTTGTTTTCTTTGACGCCACCGCTAATGCATCCTCCATAGATGAATAAAGTTTCTCTTGGTTTACAACAGCGATAACTCCTTGATGGACAGCGTCACTACCAACATCACGCTTAATATCATTTTTCATACTACTAACGGGAATATTGTTGTTTTTAAGAAGCGTCGAAAGTTCCGTGTCTTTCTCCATCTCAGTACTTAGAAAAACTTTTTGAATCACTTGTGGGCGTGCCAAAAGAGCTTCAGTGAGGGCATGTTTACCATATAAATAGAATTTTTCAGTAGCCATAAGAGTATCCTACAAGATTAAGGACTTTTTGTCATTGTTGCTCAAAAATAAAAAGCCTTACCCTTTTGGGTAAGACTTTACAAAGAATTCTGGCCAGGATTGCTTTATCATTGCTTCTACTACGAAAATATTTTCTTCAGACCACTGAGTAAGCAACAAGATCTGCATTTTATTTTCATAGAAAATTACTTTCTTAAAAATTGGAACACCCCCTTCATCCAAAGAACATAACTTTTCAAAAAATGTTTCTTGTTGTTTTGAAAGAATGCTTAAATTATTATCTCCTTGACAGTCAACCCTTAGCAAAACACTTGAGTTGAACCTAAAATAACCTTCGTTTAAAACCAATGTAGCCAACTTAGAACTTTGTGAAAAAGACCAATTTACTCTCATGATTATCTATTTTCTTAAAACTATCACAACGAGGTTGTTTGTCAAATAAAGCCTTTCTTTCGTCGAGCTTTGTGGAAAGTTATGGCATAACGATGGGCTTCATTGTTGGAAAGTAGTATGGCGTATTTGTGAGTCTCGACAATAGCCTTTGGACCAGTGATAGCTTTTGGTCTATGTCGTTCATCTTTGGTTACAGCAATAATATGAATATCTAGAGCTAAGTCTTTTAGTACCTCTGTAACAACATTGGACTGAATAGCATTTCCGTCGACAACAATAGCTTGTGGAAATGACCACTCAGGATGAGCGAAACGACGAACCAGTATTTCTCGAAGTGCGCCGGCGTCATTGGCTTTAGTAAAACCACGTATGATGAATTTGCGATATTCACTTTTCTGACTAGTAGCATTAGTAACCACTGTCATTACTCCAACCATTGAAGACCCGCTGATGTGGGCAATATCATAGGCTTCTATACGAAATTCTTCTCCAGCAATTCCTCCAACTAGATCTCTCTTAATCAAAGAGACGTCTTGAATATGCTCCAAAGCAAAAACTTTTTGTTTTATTTCCTCAGCTAGTTCAAATTGTTCCCTTTTAGCAAGTACCATCATCTCTTTTTTCAAACCTTTTAACAAAGATTGAAATTTTCCTTGAAAAATCATTTTCAAACGACCAACAGTCTTCTTGTATTGTATCTGTGCTTCTTTACTCGAAGTATCCGGCGAGAGTCCTATCTGCCGATAAAAAATACTATTGTCTTTCTTTGATGAGGCTAAATCTCTAAACGGGAAAATACGACGCAGAAGTCTGAGAGCTTCTTTGATAGATCTACCATTTGGGTATGGGCCAAATACAACATCATAAGCAATAGGTTTTGGATCACGCAGGACCTTTACTGTTTTATTCTTGGTATCAATATCTTTTTGACGAACCAATAATACCCTCGGAAATTGTTCCTTAGTTATAGCAACACAATTGAAGCTCTTATCATCCTTTTCTTTGGTATTGTAGTATGGTTTATATTTTTTTATTAAATTAGCTTCCAAAATCAAAGCTTCGAGCGCATTCATAGTTTCCTGATAAGTGACGATGTGAGATTTGAAAACCATATCAACAATATGAGCACCCCTAGTATGGATGACATCACCGGAGAAATAACTACGTACACGATCACGGAGTGATGTTGCCTTACCAATGTAAAGAATCTTATCCTCCTTGTCTCGGAACAGGTAGACTCCCGGAACTTCCGGAAGCTTCAACTTGTCTAAATCTTGACGAATCATAAGTGCATGTTATCATTAAACAAAACAAACGCAATGAAAAGACTCAAGCCCGTTATGCAATGTTTTATTGCCGGAGCACTGATGGTTTCATTAATCTCGTACCTTGGTGATACCTATAAATCGTTAACCAAACAACCGCTGAATGTTTCTGTGTCTCATACTAATGCCAGAATTCATAAGCCACGTGACTTAACGAGTTACAAAGGTACCCATACCAAAACCCCCACAGTCAGTGAAGTCGCCAAAAACGACCCATACGTTAAATAGATTGAAACCTTGCCATAAAAAGCAGGGTTTTTTCTTTATCTTGACTAAGGATAGATAATCTTTTTTTATACAATTTTATTTGTAGGCAATTAATAAACTTAATCTATGTTAATATCTTAATATATGAATTTAAAGGAAGTGATCAAGGTTAGTCGTCCACGTTTTTGGCTTTATGAAGCGGCAACTTTCGGACTTGTAGGGACTGTTGGGGCGTTGCAAGGCCTAAGTTTTTTCTCAGATTGGCGCTATTGGGTTTTTGCACTATATTTCTTGATACCAGCCAATATTTTGATTTATGGTATCAATGATATTTTTGATTACGAAACAGACAAACTCAATCCGAAAAAAGGTGACGGTGCATATGAAGCCCTAGTTCCTCCGGAGAGACAGCGTGCACTATGGAGATGGATACTATGGACAAACATACCGTTTTTCTTTTTACTAATCTTATTTTCACTTTCTATCCCTCTACTTATTTCTTTCTTTGCTTTTGTATTTTTTGCATCTTTTTATTCTGCGGAGCCAATACGAGCCAAAGCAAAACCTGTTATAGATTCATTGTTTTCTGCTGGGCACTACATAGCTACCGGAGTATTTGGTTACTACCTTGCGGGTGGTACAGAATTTCCTACAGTAGGTGTCATTGCGGGTATGTGCTGGGCAGTTGCTATGCACGCATATAGCGCCGTACCAGATATCAAAGCAGATGTAGGAGCAGGACTTCGTACCATTGCCATAATGATAGGAGAAAAAAGAACTATAGTACTTTGCTGGTTTTTATATGCTTTAGCAGGATTTCTTGTAAAAAACATAATCCCTATTTCTTCAGTTATAGGAGTACTAACCTTTTCATACTTTATGTGGCGTAGCCAAAGAGCAAAAAACCCTGAAGTACTCTTCAAACTCTATACATACTTCCCTCTTATAAATACTATAACTGGAGCACTTGTCTCTATGGAACTATTTGCTAAAAATATTTTTTAGATTTTCTCAAGTGGAAATGGGTGGGTAATGTTTTCTATCCGCTTATAAGCAAGTTCGGCTGATATCAAGCAAATAGGCATACCGATGCCTGGATTTGTCCCTGCTCCGACGTAGTACATATTTTTGATCTTAGGGTGAACATTGTTTGGACGGAAAATTGCAGTTTGACCAAGAGTATGAGCCAAGCCAAGAGCAGTACCTTTGAAAGCATTATAGTCCGCAATAAAATCTTTTACTGAATAACTATGTTGCACGACTATACGTTCTTTGAGATCCGGGATATTGTAATACTGTGCTATTTCACCAAGGACCTTATTTCCATATTCTTTTACAAACTCTTCTGTATAGTCGAGCCCAGAAGCGATGGGTACAAGTACAAAAAGATTTTCATGACCTTCTGGAGCTATAAGCTTGTCTGTCTTGCTTGGTACACAAACATACATCGAAGGATCATCAGGCCACTCTGGGCGTTTGAAAATTTGAGAAAAACCATGTTCCCAATCTTTAGTAAATAATAAATTGTGATGCTCCATTTGTGGAAATTTCCCTTTCACACCAAGATAAAGAATAAATGCGCTGGGCGCTAAAGTTCTAGACTCCCAATATTTACCTGACTTAGTTTGATATTCCTTTGGTAAAAGCTTTCTATCGGTGTGTTCTACGTCCGCATTTGATACAACAATATCTGCACTTATTATTTCTCCTGTTTCCAAAAGCACTCCTTTTGCAACATCATTTTCAATAATGACACTTTTAACCGGAGCATTGATCCTGATATCGGCACCATACTTTTTTGCGATAGATTCTAAACTCTTCGGGATAGAGCGTATGCCACCTGTTGGATACCACTCACCCAAAACTAAGTCTACATAGTTCATCAAAGTATAAATACCTGGTGTGTCTCCAGGTGCAGTTCCCAGAAGTACTGTCTGATATTGCAAAGCTTTTCGCAGAAGCTCGCTCTTAAATAATTTTTCAATTATTTGTTTTTGTTTTTTAAATAAAGGAAGCTTAGCTCCCTGACGCATAACTCTAAGAGTCATAAAGTCCCGAAAAGAATTATAGTTTTTATACATAAACTCTGCCTTCGAAAGCTCATATTGTTCTTTTCCTTTAAGTAGGAACTCTTCTAATACTTGCCCAGCACCTGGTTCAATAGATTCAAAGAGATCTTTGTTTTTTTGCATATCAGAATAAAACTTATAGGTCTTGCCGTCGCTCTTGAGAGTGATCTGGTATGACGGAGACAGTCTCTCTAGAGAGTAATACTTTTTTATATCTTCACCTAAAATTTCAAAAAAATGCTCAAACACATCTGGCATCATGTACCAACTCGGACCCATATCAAAAGTAAACCCTTGATCAGTAAATATACGTGCCCGCCCGCCCGTCATTTCATTTTTCTCGACTACTGTGACTAAGTAGCCTTTTTTACCAAGCATGCACGCAAGTGCAAGTCCCCCGAGCCCAGCACCAATTATAATTACAGATTTCTTTTGCATATTGATTTTAAGAGTAACATCGTTTTACGAAACGGACTAACGACTACTCTTTTTGAAAAGACATCATATTCATTTTGCTCTATTTTGTCTAAAATATCTTTATATATTAAAGCCGCAGCATAAACAGCGCGACGGCCTTTTCTATCAAGAAGTGCTATCCCTAAAACACCTTTGTTATACAAATCTCTAGTTCTTTTTATTTCAAATTGCATGAGAGCTCGCCAATATTCATCTACTACTCCCTCTTTAATATGACGCTCTGTAACACCAAACCTGCCCATGTCTTCTTGTGGAATATAAATACGACCTCTATCTACATAGTCTTCTTTGATATCTCGCAAAAAATTGGTCATTTGGAATGCTTCACCTAGGGCTTTTGCGTACGGAAGTGCCCCTTCTTCAAACCCAATAATATAACTCATGGTATAGCCTACAACTGCTGCAGAGCCATCCATATAAGCTTCTAATTCTTCGTAAGTTTTATACTGACTAACAACAAGATCTTGCTCCATTGCTTTAAGAAAGGTTTTTGTATACTCTAGGGGAATTTTATACTCAACTAGCACAGATAGATAATTATCAAAAAGAGGGTTACTCTCTGTCCCTATTTGAGCTTTATGCCAACTATCTTCCCATTTACTAAGTGCACCTTTGTGGTCTAGAACAGTTTTGTCGTCTACAAACTCATCGGCAGTACGGACAAATTGATAATATGTCCATGTTGCTTCTCGAATTTCTTTAGGGAATAAAAATGTCGCACGATAGTAACCTGTTCCGTATTTCTTTATAATATCTTTGGCTTTAGTATATGAAGATCTAAACATGTTATTTTTTTCTAGTTTTAATTAATTCAATGACAGAAAGCCATCTAGCAGAGTCATTTTTATAAAAATGTTTTACAGTAATCTCAGCTTCATCTAGATAATCCGAAATACAGGTACCCAGATATTCTTTCACTCTACTTGAAGTAAGTAATGAAAGTAGCAATTCTCTATCTTTATAAGAGAGTTTTATTTTACCAAAAAAAGAGGCAAATTCATCTTGTTCTTTTTGTGTGGTCTTATTAAGCATATACCAAGACAAAACCGTCTGCTGACCTGTCTCAATGTCAACAAAAGAAGACTTACCGGACTCAGAGCTAGGCACAATATCGAGCAAATCATCTTGCATTTGAAAAGCAATACCTAGAGCCATACCAAATATTTCAGCAAAGTCTCCCCCTGTGTTGGAATCAGTGATAGTAAAACCTAGCTTTAAGGGTTGGACAAAAGAATATCTAGCTGTTTTTAATTCCATTTTTTTAACTATCATCTCTCTTGAAAGAGGTTTTTGTCTTGGTGAGATTACGTCTAACATTTGACCGTGTGTTACTTCGCTCACCAACTTTGTAAATTCTTCAAAAACTCTTGTTTGTAATTGCGGAAATGTTTTTGAATATTCTATCAGAGTTTCATACGCCCAAGAAAAAACCGTATCCCCTAAAAGGATACCCACAGACTCAGAAGTTTTTTCATTATAAATATCTGAGAAATTTTTATGAGCACAGATGACCCCATGCCTAATATCAGCTTCATCCATGATGTCATCATGGATAAGTGCAAAAAGATGAAGCATTTCTACTGAAGCAAAAAGTAAGAAATGTTTCTCCGCTTCTTCTTGGTCTAAACCACTGGCCAAATAAGTCAAAAATGGTCTAAACCTCTTGCCGTTTTTGCCTAACTCGACTGCATAGGAAACTATTTCTGAAATATCTTGACTCTCGCTATAAGAAGAAAATTTAATACTTTTTTCTTTCAGTAAAAACAAAAAACGCTCATTAAACCATGGGCGAAATGTCTGAAAATCCATTTTTATACTATATCATGACTTTTTTTATTATAAAATTTTCTTTAAATAGTGACCGGTGAAAGAGTTTTTGTTATTCGCGACTTCTTCTGGAGTTCCTTTAGCGATTATCTTTCCTCCAGCTACTCCCCCTTCTGGACCAAAGTCTATGAGGTGATCAGCACATTTAACGATATCGAGATTGTGCTCAATAACAACAACTGTATTACCTTTAGCCACAAGTCGATTTAGGACACCGATAAGATTTTTAACATCGTCATAGTGCAGTCCGACTGTTGGTTCATCTAGTAAATAAATAGTTTTTTCCATCCATGGACGATAAAGTTCTGATGAAATTTTTACGCGCTGAGCTTCACCACCTGAGAGTGTGGTGGCGCTTTGCCCAAGTTTTACATAACTAAGGCCTACATCAGAGAGAGTTTTGAGTCGATCAGAAATAGCTGGTATTTCATTGAAGAATTCCAAACCTTCTTCGACAGACATCTGCAGAACATCATAAATACTTTTTCTCTTATATTTAACCGTTAGTGTTTCTTTATCAAAACGTTTCCCGTTACAAACGTCACAAGTTACGTAGACTGTTGGTAAGAAGTGCATCTCTACTGATATCTCACCGTTACCTTCACAAGCTTCACATCTCCCACCTTTGACATTGAAAGAAAAACGATTGAGTTTCCACCCACGAAGCCTGGCTTCTTCAGTTGAAGCAAATATTTCTCGAATATGAGTAAAGGCTCCAGTATAAGTAGCGATGTTACTTCGTGGAGTTCGTCCGATAGCTGACTGGTCAATCATGATAGCTCTCTGAAGGTATTCAGTCCCAGTAAATGAAGCGCAGTTGTAAACTTTGGCACTACGTAATTTTCTTTCAAATCTTGCTTGAAGATTTTTGTATAAAATTTCATATAAGAAAGTACTTTTTCCACTCCCTGAGACTCCGGTGATAGCCACCATCTTACCGAGTGGCACATCTATGTTTTGATTGTGGATATTGTGCAGACTAGCTCCAACTATTTTAAGTACGCCTTTGTCTGTATCTCTGCGCTTACTTGGTATCTCTATTTCTTCCTCTTTACGAAGATATGCCAAAGTTCGAGAACCGCTATCATTTTTCTTAGCTGAAAGAAGTTTGTCCAGATACCCTGAAACAATAATTTCTCCACCATGAATACCGGCACCAGGGCCAATATCAACAATATAGTCAGAAGCATAAATGGTATCTTCATCGTGCTCTACAACCAAGATAGTGTTGCCAGCATCACGCAAGTCTTCGAGGGTTTTGATCAATCTTTCGTTATCTCTCTGATGTAGTCCAATGGTAGGCTCATCAAGCACATAGAGCGCTCCAACGAGCCTAGAGCCGAGCTGTGAAGCTAATCTAATACGCTGAGACTCACCGCCAGAGAGAGTGTTGGCTGTGCGACCAAGACTCAGGTATTCAAGTCCAACATTGAGAAGAAAAGTGAGTCGGTCT
The DNA here is from genome assembly GCA_031401615.1 of Minisyncoccota bacterium. GTDB lineage: Bacteria > Patescibacteriota > Minisyncoccia > Phycocordibacterales > UBA9973 > UBA4124. The sequence goes on from JANNRS010000004.1 coordinate 8,282, forward strand.
TCTATTTCTTTAAGAACCGCTTTGGCTATTTCACGGTCTTTGGCAGAAAGTTTGAGTGAGCCAAAGAAATCAAAAGCTTGCTCAACAGAGAAATTTGTCAGGTCAACAATGTTGGTTTTTCTGCCAGCTGGCGGATTACTCTCTCCAAGAAATACATTGAGTGCTTCTGGACGCAGTCGTTTACCAAGACAAACCTCACAAGGATCGGTGCCACCAAAAAACTTGGTACCTAGACCATTACACTCTGGACAGGCTCCGTACGGAGAATTGAAAGAGAAGAGTCTTGGCTCAATCTCAGGAAATGAATAACCATCATTTGGACAAGAGAATTTTGAAGACATCAAAAACTCTTGAAGAGTATCAGTCTGCATATCAAAGTCTTCAGAAGCTCCAAAGACTACTTGAACTAAGCCATCGGCTTCAAGTAATGCTCGCTCTACCGCTTCAAAAAGTCTGAGCTCTGAATCACGAGGATTGTCTTTGAATTCATGTACTGCCAACTCATCAACTAAAACTTCAATAGTATGTTTATCATTTTTCTTGAGTTCTAGTCGGTCACGAAGCTTATGAACTTTTCCATCAATACGCACAGTAGAAAATCCTTTACCTATCAAATCATAAAGAAGTTGATAGTACTCACCTTTTCGTCCGCGGACTAGTGGTGCATATATTTGAATTCGAGTGTCATTGAAAGCTACGCCCATTACCTCCTTGTTCTTTGTTTTAGAAAACTCTTTTATCTTTTGCAAAATAAATCCATTGATCTCTTCAATAGAGAGTTTGGAAATAATAGTGCCACAGACTGGACAGTGAGCTTTACCAACACGAGCATAAAGTACGCGCATGTAGTCATACATTTCAGTAATGGTTGCAACAGTGGAGCGAGGATTATTTGAGCGAGATTTTTGATCGATAGAAATAGCAGGTGAAAGACCGGTGATTTCATCCACATCAGGCTTGGGCATTTGGTTGAGGAACTGCCGAGCATACGAAGAAAGAGATTCAACATATCGTCTTTGTCCTTCAGCAAAGATAGTATCAAATGCAAGTGAACTTTTGCCACTTCCAGAGAGACCTGTAATAGCAATCATCTTGCCCCTAGGCATTTCAACAGACACATTTTTGAGGTTATGTGTGCGGGCACCACGAACAATGATGTGTTCCTGGACTCTTTTATCTTCTATTTTCTTTTCTGGTGATTTTGGCATAACGCAACAATGGCCCCAAGCATCTGCTTATAGGGGTATGTAGGGCTATTTTAGCATACCTTTGTTTAGAATACGTTATATACTTAACTTATGAATATATACCGCATCGACCACGAACTTATCCATTTTTTTAGAAGAATTTCTGTACCCTTGGCTCGTATTGCTTTATTCGTGGTTTTTTTCTGGTTTGGTTTTTTGAAAGTGATTGGTCTGTCTCCCGCTGGACCTATTGTCCACCTACTTTTTGATCAGACCATCCACTTCATGGCGTTCAATACTTTCTATATGCTCTTTGCTTTATTTGAATGTCTGATCGGTATTTTATTCCTTATCAAAGGCGCAGAACGGATCGTCTTGCCACTGCTTCTTTTTCATATGATAACTACTATCCTTCCATTGTTTTTCCTACCAAGTATTACTTGGCAATCATTCATGGTGCCAACTCTAGAAGGTCAGTACATCATCAAAAATTTAGTTATTATAGCTACAACTATAGGTCTCGTTTCCCATCTACATCCGTTACCAAGAAAAGGTATATGAGAAATACAATAGCTGCTCTTAAATGGATTGTTGAACTATTAGAAAGAATGCATATTCCATTCGAAATTGATGGTGGACTTGCGGCAAAACTATATGGAGAAGATCGAGAACTTGCTGATATTGATATCAATATCCCCTTAAAAGATTTCCATCGGTTAGTCCCATTTTTAGAAGAATACATTATATATGGCCCCGCACAATATAAGGATAATAACTGGGATTTGTTAATGGCATCAATAAAATATAGCGGTCAAACTATCGATATCAGTGCTTTCGGAAAAACGAAATATTTCAACCAAAAAGAAGGAAAGTGGATAGATTTCTCTGAAGACTTATCAAAAGTAAGAATAATGGAGTATGAAGGAATAAAGGTTCCTGTTATAAACGAGGTTAAATTAATGATATATAAAACAGAGTTAAGTAGAGGTGTTGATAAAAAAGATGTGAGAGGAATGATTAATAACCTGTTTAAGTAAAGATAGTATGAGGGATTTTATATAAGTTTTTTCTTTAAGTACCCATTACTTCATCCCGTAAAATCGCAGCTGTCTCTTTTTTTATACCCTGTCTTATAATTCTGGCATATGCCAATTTTATAAGATAGTGATTAAAAACCGAGAACTCTCACCTAACCTAGTTCAAAATGTTTTTTAAGTTTTTGATCATCAATAATAAATTCGGCAGTAATAATTTCCACATACTTCCCTACTTCAAAGAAATTAGCGATGAACAACAGTTCGTCTTCACATGGATACGGAAATACCCAGACACTTCTTTGGAACTGGACAAAGCCGAGCTGTTTTAATTTCCATCGGAAAGCTTCTCTAGCACTCTTGGATCGCACCGGAATATCAAACATCACCAAACGCCACTTACCATCCCACCTCTTTTGAGATTTAATCTTCATGGTAGATACACTAAATGAGCGAAGTTTAGTTTGGCCAAGCTTTGTTATTTTTACAGAGATTTTTCCATCTTTTTCTTCCACATACTGTACCTTTCCTTGACGAGAGAGACTATAAAAGGCATTTCTCACTTGCCTAGAAGAATAGTTGCGTTTCTTTAGTAATGGGTTAAGTAATTGGAGTGCGTTAGGTGCAGCTACAGCAATCCCCACCAACCCGATAACAGCCACTGCCATTAATACTGCCTCAGCCACTTTCATACCTAGAGACTCTGTTGCAAGAGCTTTTTGTAAAATACTGGCGTATTCTTTGTCAGTAAGTTCTTTATCTTTTATAAATCCCGACTTATTCATGATGTCTTATTATTTTAGCATATGCCAGAAATATAAGACAAGAAGGCTATTTAGCTTAATTATGAGTTAACTAAAAAGTTCTTACCAAAAGCATTCCATGGAAGTTTTACTTTTTTAGTAATCTCATTTAAATCTAAAACCCATCTTGTAAATGTATTTGAGTTGGGGCCAGGATATAGATGGTATTTATTTAGATAAGGATATTTTGTAATATTTTCCTCAATGGTTTCGATAACCCCCTTTACTTCTTCTCCGTTCAGACTAAAAAGCTTTTTCGAACTAAATTTCTTTTTTGATAAATATTTTCTAGGAATAACGAACCATGGCATTCCCTCACTTGGAGTTTGCGCATTTATATAAAGATAATTACCGGTCTTTTTGTTTATAAATTTGTGTATTTCATATCTTTTAACACCAAATTCTGGAGATTCCAAAACTATCCATGTGTGTACCGCAAAACAAAACGGGAAAGTTATAGGAGAAGAATATACAGAAAATGAATACATGTTATGGATTTATATAAGTCTTCTCTTTTAATACCCCGATCTCGTCACGTAGTATGGCCGCAGTTTCGAAGTCGAGGACTTTCACGGCTTCTTTCATTTCTGCTTCTTTGAGAATGATTAGTTTTTCAATCGGATTTTTTCCACGCCTACTGCGGGACGAGCTTCCTCTTCCAGCTGCTTCTACTGCGGCAAAGAGTTCCATATCAAGTGCCAGTTCTGCATTAACAGCCTTTGAATGATCACTCTCCATTCCTTCAGTAATATCATTAATAGCTTTGGAGATAGTCATTGGAGTAATGCCATGTTTTTTGTTGTAGGCCAGTTGGACATCACGACGACGTTTTGTTTCGCCCATAGCACGCTCCATAGAGCCGGTAATGCGATCAGCATAAAGTATTACTCGTCCATCAGAGTTTCGCGCTGCGCGACCTATAGTTTGAATAAGAGAGACTTCACTACGAAGGAAACCTTCCTTGTCAGCATCCAAAATACCAATAAGAGAAACCTCTGGCATATCGAGTCCTTCACGAAGGAGGTTCACTCCCACCAATACATCAAAGACTCCTTTACGGAACTTGGTGATAATTTGGATGCGTTCAATAGTTTTGATATCGCTGTGCATATATTCTGCTTTGATTCCTTTCTCTTTGAGATAAACAGAAAGATCTTCCGCCATTTTCTTGGTAAGTGTTGTAGCTAGGACTCGCCCACCTTTTTTTATTTCTGCTGTTGACTCACTGATGAAGTCTTGTACTTGACCTAGATAGTTGCCTTCTTCAAGAATTGGTCTAACAATAACCTCTGGATCAACAAGGCCAGTTGGTCGAATGATTTGCTGAACTACTTGTTCACTAAATTCGGCTTCATATTTGCCCGGCGTGGCTGAAACATAAATAGCTTGTCCGATGCGTTCTTGAAATTCATCAAACTTCAATGGTCGGTTATCTTTAGCACTTGGTAATCTAAAACCAAACTCTACGAGTGTATTTTTTCGTGAGGCGTCACCAGCATACATGGCTGAAAGCTGAGGAATGGTCACATGAGACTCGTCGATAAAAAGCATAAACTCTGGGACTATTTCACCTTTTGCATTTTTACTATGTGGAAAATATGACAAAAGTGTTTCTGGTGGTTCGCCGGCTTTCTTGCCAGAAAGCAATCGAGAATAGTTCTCAATACCAGAGCAATAGCCCATTTCACGGATCATAGCCATATCATATGTTGTGCGTCTTTTGATACGCTCCGCTTCAAGAAGTTTGCCTTCTTTTTCAAAATATTTAAGTTGCGTCTTCAATTCATCTCCAATATCTTTGACAGCTTTTTCTTTTTGGTCGTCGGCAGTAATAAAGTGCTTGGCTGGGAAAACGAAAACATGGTCTTCTTCTTTTAAAATACGTGAAGACACTGGGTCAACTTTTAAAATCTCTTCAACTTTATTACCAGAGAACAATACTCGATATTGGATAGTTTCTGATACCGGCATAACTTCAATAGTATTTCCTAAAGCTCGAAATTGAGCTGGTGACAAATCAGCTGTTGTCCGTTCATAATGAATTGAAACCAAACGCTTCATAGCTTCAGTTCTACTAAGAGTCATTCCTTTTTCAATTTTAAAATTCACCCGCTCATATTCTACAGGGGAACCCAGACCGTAAATGCAAGAAACTGAAGCTACGATGATCACATCACTGCGCGTCAAAAGTGACTGGGTGGTAGCATGGCGAAGACGGTCAATTTCTTTATTGATCTGTGCATCTTTTTCGATATAAGTATCAGTCGTCGGCATATAAGCTTCAGGTTGATAGTAATCGTAGTAAGAAACAAAATAATGAACGGCATTATTTGGAAAAAAAGATTTAAACTCACTTGCGAGCTGAGCAGCCAGCGTTTTGTTGTGGGCAATAATAAGCGTCGGCTTTTGAATGTCGGCTATTATATTGGCCATAGTAAAAGTCTTACCTGTACCCGTGGCACCGAGGAGTGTTTGCTTCTTATAACCCTTTTTAAGACCAACTAACAGGTTTTTGATAGCCTCCGGCTGATCCCCGCCGGGCTCAAAATCACTGACAAGCTTAAATAATGACATACGAGCTAGTATATAGGAAAAAGCCCTCTTTATGAATTATGATTTTAGATTCTCAATATCGTAAGAGCTCTCTATATTATAGGCTTTAACGATAATCCTATAAGTAAAAAACGAGCCAACTGTTGTGAAAATTAGTAAATATAGTAGAGATTTTCTTAATGTCATATGTTTACAATTATACCTCGCCTTGGCGTGGCGCGCTACTGTTTATAATAACGATTACAAAATACTTGTTTAAAACTCATAAAACTACCGTCCAAAATAGTTTCCCGCATCCGCTCAACAAGCCTTAAAATAAAGTGTAAATTGTGAACGGAGGCCAAAGTAGCAGCAGTCATTTCATCAGCTCGAAAAAGATGAGTAAGATAAGCACGACTATGATGACTACAAGTGTAACAAGTACAGTCTTTCTCAATAGGATTAAAGTCTGTCATGAACTGTGCATTACGAATATTTAAACGCCCATCTTTTGTATACAAAGTACCGTGACGCCCCATACGTGTCGGGGCAATACAGTCAAATAAATCACAACCTACTTCCACTGCATCAAAAAGATCTCGAGGTTCGCCGATACCGAGTAAGTGTCGAGGTTTGTCTTCTGGGAGCAATTTATTGACCCAACCAACCGCCGAAGCAATATCATCCTTGGTAAAAGAACCACCTATACCAAAACCATCAAATGGTAGTGATCCAATTGTTCGTGCAGCTTCTTCGCGCAGGTCTTGGTGACGTCCACCTTGTACTACACCAAAAAGCGCTTGGCCATTTTTTATATCGAGTTCATTATGACGAGCGAGACAACGCTTTGCCCATTTATATGTTCTGGCAAGGGATTTCTTTTGATATTCATATGGAGCGGTTGGACTAGTGCATTCATCAAATGCAAATATCATATCTGCACCAAGAGACCATTGTGCTTCCATAGAACTCTCTGGAGTAAATAAATGGATAGACCCATCAATATGTGATTTAAATGTCACACCTTCATCAGTAACACTAGCTAGTTGTCCGGCTGTTGGAGAAACATCTTCTACCGGCGCATCAGCCGATGCCACCTTAGAAACTGCTGTACCAAATGCAGCTCCGAGAGAGAATGCTTGGAAACCACCGGAGTCAGTCATTGTCGGACCGTGCCAATCCATAAACTTCCCAAACCCTCCAGCCTTCTCAACAATATCGGCTCCGGGTTGTAGGTATAAATGATAAGTATTAGCGAGGACTACCTGTGCCCCAAGACTTCTTATTTGCTCAGCCGTCAAAGCTTTAACTGTAGCTTTAGTCCCGACTGTTACAAAAGCCGGTGTTTGTATAACACCATTTTTAGTTTCAATTGTTCCGGCCCGCGCAAGCGTTCCTTCTAGTTTTTTCTCAATTGAGAATTTCATACGTACAACTTACCACAATTCTCTCCCTTGGAAAACTGAAAGAGATATTTGTATCGAGGACTGTTTGAGTATAGCGAGTTCCGCAGATACAAATATCTCTTTCAGTTTTTCTTTTTTACTTCACTATCACCCACTTCATGGTTTGTAAATTCACAGGAGCTTTAGCGAGAAGGCGTTGGAATGGATCACGGGCGTCAGTGATGATTTTCTGAATGGTAGCCAGCGGATGTACACCCAGAGATTGTGCTGAGATAACTCCACCTTGTTCAAACGTTATATCCCTTGGCATGCGAACTTCATATTCCCCTGCTCCGCGTCCGATAAGAGTCAAGGCTATATCACTGCCTGCAGTTGTCCCAGCAGTCTCTCTACCGGAAGCACTAAATAAAAGTACTGTGGAGCTATTTTTTGCAGTCTCAGAGATCGTGCCGAGCGCTATAGAACCGAATGCATATGCTGTTTGCCCTACTTCTATACCTTCGTCTTCTCCGACATCTAAAACAATAGTGTCGTAGAGTGAGCGATTTGGTGGCACAATAACCCGAGCCAGTATCCCCTTGATACTACCTTCACGGCCCAGTTCAGCTTTGAGAGCTATATTTTCGGCTTGTAATGTAGATAGCTCAGATAGAGAGGCATTTTTAGCATCAAGAGTGCTCTGTAGAGCTATTACTTTTTTTATTAAAAATTCTCTGGAGCTAAGTGCTAGAGTAGTAGCATCATTATATATGGGAGCATTTGTACCTTGGAATTTTTTAGTCCAAGAGATGACATACCAAAAACCTATACCTAAAATAATGATCAGGACCACAATAAAAATATTTCTCTTTGTATTGTTACGAGACTGTGACATGGTCTTCTATGGATAGGAGTACGCTTTTATATGGTTCAAAATCTTCCAAAATAATCCCGGCTCCACGAACAACAGCTGAGAGTGGATCTTCGGCAATATAAACTGGGAGTTTTAATTCTTGTTGTAGAAGTGCCGGTAAGCCCTTTAGTAATGCTCCACCACCAGTTAAAACAATTCCTTGCCCTAAAATATCAGCTACCATCTCTGGTGGAGCAGTTTCAAGTACTTCTCTGATACCCGCAACTAAAAGAGAGAGTGGGTACTGAAGGGCTTCACGAATATCTCCATCAGTGACGACAAGAGCGCGCGGTAATCCTGTGATCAAATCTCTTCCTCGAACTTCAAGCTCAGCATAGTCAGTCTCCATAGCACTTCCGATAGTTATCTTCACTTGTTCAGCTGTTTGCTCACCAATGAGGAGTTTAAATTCATCACGCAAATATTCAACTACCCTAATATTAAAATGATCCCCTGCCACACGTAAGTTTAGTGACCGAACGATACCACCAAGCGCAATCAGTGCTATATCTGTAGTCCCGCCACCAATGTCCACTATCAATGTCGCTGTTGGAGAAAGCACTGGTAAACGCACCCCAATAGCTGCCGCCATAGCTTCTTCTACTAAAAATACTTCGCGCGCACCAGCATTAATCGTGGCATCATAAACGGCCCGCATTTCAACGTTGGTAATACCGCTTGGCACACCAATAACAACCCGTGGACGAAAAAACTTTTTGCTCATCTTTTCAGTTTTGCGGATAAAGTAAGCCAACATTTCTTCGGTGATTTCAAAATCAGAAACAACACCTTCAACAAGTGGTCTAACGATAGTGATGTGCGCGGGAGTCTTACCCCACATTTTCTTGGCTTCACGTCCGATAGCGACAATTTGCCCAGTTTTTTGGTTTAAGGCCACGATAGACGGCTCATTGATGACAGCACCGTGTCCACGTAAATAAACCAAGGTATTTGCAGTACCGAGATCTACTCCTATATCATTTGAAAATCGACTATAGAGATTTTTGAACATGGGCGATTACTTCGTTAAGGGAGATTATAGAACTTTCACTTTCATTTCGCTTTTTTATTTCCGCTCCACCATTTTCTAGCGATCTCTTTGAAACAACAATACGCAGTGGCATACCAAGAAGATCAGCATCAGCAAATTTCTCGCCAGCCATCACTCCTGGTCGGTCATCAAATAGAACCTCCACTCCTGCATTACCAAGCTCTGTATAGACTTTTTCAGCTTCTACCATATCTTCCCCGAGGGCAATAAGGTGTACAGCAAATGGGGCAATAGATGCTGGCCAAACTATTCCTTTATCGTCTGAGAGTACTTCTACAACTGTCCCCATCAATCTTGCTGGACCAATACCGTAAGAACCCATAAAAACAGATATATCTTCTCCTAGCTCATTTTTATATTTTAAACCGAGGGCATCAGAAAAACGTGTACCAAGTGTAAAAATATTACCAACTTCTACTGCTTTCTTTTCAATAAGACTTTGCCTAGATAAACCGAGACTATCTAATACCTCATCAGTATAGACTTCTTTGTTTACAGCGATTTTCTTATTGTCATCAATATAAATAGTATCTTCACCGGCTTCTGTTACTGTTTGAAATTCATGCGAAAATTTTGAAAACAAACCACCCGAAGCAGAGGTAAGGTATGTTTGGTGACCAATCCCTGCGCGATTAAAAATATTTATATATGCTTGTTTTACTTTTTCATAAAATTCATCATGTTCATTTTTGTTTTTAGAAAACGAGTATAAATCTTTCATAACAAACTCGCGAGTACGCATTATCCCACTTTTAGCACGAGCCTCATTACGAAACTTTGTTTGGAATTGATACGTACTAAAAGGTAAATCTTTGTATGAAGAAATATATTCTTTTGTTAATGCAGTCAATGGTTCCTCGTGTGTAAAACCTAACCCCAAATCAGCTCCACTATTTAATTTAGTTGTAAACCAGATATTACCAGCACCATCCCAGCGATCAGTTTTTGACCATAACTCAGGTCTCTGTAATGCTGTAAGAATAATTTCTTGACCCCCAATAGCATTCATTTCTTCCCGAATAATACTAACTATTTTATTAAAAGTTCTTAATCCTAAAGGAAGTAGAGCATAAACCCCTGCCATTTCTTTATAAATATACCCACCACGAATGAGTAGCTGGGAGTTCTTTGCTTCTTCATCTGAAGGATTTTCTCGCTTGGTACGGGTAAAAAGCTGGCTTTGTCGCATATACCTTATAATCGCATATTTTGGGCAATAAAAAAAGCCTCTATTGGCAAAATAACCTTAAAATGGTATCTTAGAGCATCCTTAAACGGATGAAATTATTCAGCTTAGTAAGGTTCCCTCTTTAGGGTTCCTCATACAGATTGTAAACAATATGAAAAAAGAACTATCACTTATGCCTCTTATGGAGGCCGGTGTCCACTTTGGATACTCACGTACTCGTCGTCATCCTACCGTTACTCCGTTTCTATACGGTAGTAAAGGTGGTGTAGATATTATCGATTTAGAAAAAACTGCTCCTTTGATGGAAGCGGCAGCAAATTTCTTGGCTGAGCTTGGTGCTGCTGGAAAAACAGTACTCTTCGTCGGAGTAAAACCAGAAGCTAGAAATCAAATTTTAGAAGTAGCACAATCACTCAAACAGCCGTACGTAACAGAGCGTTGGATTGGAGGTATTCTTACCAATTTCCCAGAGATCAAAAAGCGTATTTCTAAACTCGAAACACTTCGAGAAGACAAAGTAAACGGATCATTTGAAAAATACACAAAGAAAGAGCAGCTCATGCTTACTCGTGAAATGGAAAGACTAAACAAATTCTTTGATGGTCTAACAGGTCTAACAAAGATGCCTGATGCTTTGGTAGTAGTGGACTCAAAGAAGGAGCACATTGCTGTGGCTGAAGCTCGTAAAATAGGTGTACCAGTTATTGCCATTGGGAATACTGACTGTTCTATAAAAGGTATCTCCTACCCTATCATTGCTAACGACAGTTCGGCTTCTAGTATCCGCGTACTTCTTGGTATACTAAAGGACGCATTCGGAAGTAAGTAAAATTATAAATAAGGCTTAAAAATAAATATATCATTCTCGAAATCCACACATATTCGCCTGCTGGCGAATTGCTCTACTCGAATCAGTCATTCTTGCGTAAGGCATTTCTCAAAAGATATATTTATTTTAGTCTCACAACCTAATACATAAAACAAAATGACAACAACAATCACAACAGCACAAGTTAAAGAGTTACGAGACAAAACAAGCGTATCAGTTATGCAGTGTCGTAAAGCACTTGAAGAAGCCGAGGGCGACATGGAAAAAGCTATTATTTTGCTTCGCAAAAAAGGTAGCGAAATGGCTGAAAAGAAATCAGACCGAAATGCCGCAGATGGTCGTATATTTATCAAAAGCGATGGTAAGCGTGCGGTAGTACTGACGCTACACTGTGAGACCGACTTCGTGGCTCAAAACCAAGGTTTTATTGATTGTGCGAACTCTATACTACAGACTGCCTGGAATGAGGGGGGTGAAAAGGCCACAGAGATAGCTTCTAGCTTCATAAATGACGCGGTCCTTAAAACAGGTGAGAATATTCAACTTGGGTCTATTGAAGAGCACACAGGCGAGACAGTAGGTAATTATATCCACTTTACTGGTAAAAATGCTGTAGTAGTAGTTCTCAACGGTGGAAATACTGAAGTGGCTAAAGATATAGCTATGCATGTCAGCGCTATGAAGCCGACATATCTCAAAGGTGATGATATCAAAGAAAGCGACCGAGAAGCTGTTATAGAAGTTTTGAAAAAAGAAGTAGAAGAAAGTGATAAATCAGAAGAGATCAAAGCAAAAATGATGGAAGGAAAAATCTCTGGCTACTTCAAAGAACAAACATTGCTCGATCAATCATTCTTCAAGCAACCAGAGTTAACTATTGCTAAATTTGCATCTGATAATGGAGCAGAAGTAGTTTCATTTAAACTCTACACTATTAGTTAACATGATTACCATTGTCGTACTGTTAATGCTATCTATCATCCTATTATGGCTTTTGGTCATGTACGGTATTTGGAGAAAAACCGTCAAACAAGAAATGACTCCTGATGTTGCAGAAGTTCTAACTCCTGCCTATAACAAGAGTGTTCGCCTCTTAAGGCGAGGATGGTTCTCTATTTTAAGATATTTACAAATATTAAAAGCTTTTTTAGAAAAAATCCTTACTAAAGCATTCTTCGCAGTATTTCCTAACGCCCGAAAGGCTTTCGAAAAAAAGGATGAGTTGACTGGACTGGAACATGGACCGTCTTCATACTTTCTAATGAGTGTTTCAGAGTATAAAGACGAATTACAAAACGTCCGCCAGCTGGCGGATAAAAAAGATAGACGAAAGAAGAAAAATGTGTAAAATAGTAGTATCAAATTTCTTTTGATCGCTCAGTTGGCCCCATATTATTTGGAGCCACAAGTGCGCCACCTTAGCTCAGTTGGTAGAGCTACACTTTTGTAAAGTGAGGGTCGTCAGTTCGAGTCTGACAGGTGGCTCCCTATAACAGCTTGTATATAAGCTGTTCAGGCGAACATTGCGAAGCAATGTTTTAGCCAAATAACTTACTCAACATCGTGCATTTTCTTTTCAATATCTTTCTCTAGCTCTGTAACATGTTCCAGTTCTTCTTTTAAAGACTCATGGACTTTTTGAAGTTCTACTAGTTCATCTTGAACTTCAGACATTGTTTCCTTCTTAGCACTTCTAGTAAAGAGCATTTTTATTTGTGTTTTACGCAAGATGACTACCGTAACAACAGTGGCAACTATTAAAACTATGAAACTAAAGAAGATAAGCCACAGTGACAATGTTTGAGGTTCTTTACCTGGGGTACCAGAAGCCAATAAGTCCGACTGTGCATCAATGCTAATCCATTTTTCAATAACGACCTGCTTTTCTGCATCTGACAAAGACTTAAGTCCAATATCAAGAATAAGGAGTAATTCTGGTTGCGATTTTGGAACAGCAAATGAATGCTTGTACTCAAAACCTGTCCTACCGACTGCTTTTACATATGAAAGTACATTGTTTGAGGTGTAATATGATAGTGAGGCTAAGTCCATTACAGCAGCATCGACTTCTCCGAGTAAAAGTTTCTGGAGAGCAACTTCATCGTCTGGGACTGAATCAATAATAACTTTTGGGTAATTGAAGTTTACATAAGACTCAACAGGATATTTACTTCCAATAGCAACTTTTTGACTATTAAAGTCTGTCAGAGAAACTGTGCTCTTTTTAGGTTTATAATCTTTTCTAGTGACAATGACTGCCGGCATCGTAAGATAAGAGTCGGTAAAATAAAATAATTTTGAAAGTTCATCCGTAGGAGACAGAGATAGCACAATATCTTTTGAGCCCTCCTTAGTGTCACGTAAAATATCAACAAGAGGAGCCGGTTCAGTATAGGAGATCTTAGTATTTAATTTTTGTGCAATTATTTCGAGATATTCTGCTGAAAGTCCTTTAATCTTTACGTAAGTTCCTGAGCCAACAAAAACAAAAGGGGCATTTGTTTTTGTTGGCCTTACTGACAATGTCCGTTGTTGATTATTTAACCATGTTTCTTGACTACCTGTCAAAGCAGATTTATCCCCGGCCCCATATACTGTGGCACCAGAAAAGGCGATTGAAAATATCGTTGCTATTATTAATAAAGAGGTCTTTTTAACCATTTGAATACTACTATTGTACCGTGTTTGGAGTCCAAAAATCAATCATTGATATGTTGTATTTTATCCTGAATGGCTTTCTCTAGTGCCTTAATTTCTTCCATGTTTTCTCCTAGTACACTGTTGGCACTCTCTAATTCCTCAAGTTGCTCGGTAAGATCCGAGATTTTTTGTTTTTTATCATGTTCTCTAGAGAGTGAAGCCACATGATAGTGGTGATGTCTTCGGTTGTGAAAAATAATAAATATCAAAAGAATTAAAAGGATAATAGCAGCACCTATACTAAAACCTATCCACAGTGGTGTCCCTAGGTAAAATATTGATAATTTATTTTTTGAAGGTTCGGGTGTAGATGGAAAAGTAATCCAACGATCTTTTATGATAGCTCGCTCTGCCGAAGTGATTTCTTTTAGACCAGAGTTTAAAATATCCTGTAGTTCTGGCATACTCTTAGGAACAGCAAAAGAAAGTTTATACTCGAAACCAGTTTGTCCAACTATTGTGACGTATGAGAGCATGTCACGAGACGTGTAGTATGAAAGTGAGGCTAAGTCCATTACAGCAGCATCGACTTCTCCGAGTAAAAGTTTCTGGAGAGCAACCTCATCATCAGTTACAGGCTCAATAATAATTCTTGGATAATTGTTCTTAATATAATCCATAACCGCATACCCATCAGTAATACTTACTTGTTTTGCATTAAAATCCGCAAGGGTTAGGTCCCTATTTTCATGTTTAAAATCCTTCCTAGTGACAATGACTGCAGGCAGCGAGATAAATGGTTCTGAGAAGTACATATACTCTCCACGTTCATCAGTTTCTGTTAAGGCAAGCACGACCCCTTCTTTACCAGACTTAATTTCAGTCATAATAACCGCTCGTGACTTTGCCTCTAAATATGTCGGCTGAGCCCCTAATTTACGGGCTACAAGCTCTAAATAGTCCACAGATAGACCTTTTGGTTTAATACTTGGAACTGAGGAAACAAAAGAAAATGGAGGGTAATTTTTCTCAGGGCGTACAACGATTGTATCCTTATGTTTAGTAAGCCAATCTGCCTGATCCGGAGAGAGAACAACCGCTCGAGCAGAAACTGGAGATAGTATAATAAGAAACAAAATGAGGATGATGTAACGAAAACAGAGCATAGATTTTATACCTTTATTATAACACGGTACTTATAACTATTTAGGTCTTACCTATCAACTCCTCCTTTTGTTTTATTTCTTTCTCACTGAGGTTAAGCTGCTCGTCTTCAAGTTTTATTTTGTGTCCTAGTATCTTCATTCTGAGCCTTGAATACCATGGAATAAAGTAAATGATGACCCCAAGACAGACAACAGGGATAAGAAGAGCTAAAATATTTATAAATATAACCAAATACTTAACTAATTTACTATTATTTACTAGAACTTGGACTCCAAACCCAGGTTTTTGAGTTTGTTTATCTTCATCAACTAAGTACGGTGTTACATTGTAAGCTCCTGCGACAAGATTGTTTGCCGATAGGTACTGGAAAAAACCTTCCTTGTCATTTTTGACCAAAGCTTCTGTTGGTTTATTTTTCTTAGATTGCAAGGCAATAATAAACTGTTCGCCTAGTGACTTGAGGGACACGTCATTGAAGGTCAATTTGGTCAAAGCATTAGGTTCTCCTTTACCTTTTATATATGCTCTAGAAGTAGATTCAATAGATCCTGAGTAGTCAGTAATGACTGGGAGAGCAATAATTTTACCCGGCTGAACTGGGATGACCGCAATAGGTCTACCAGGTATCTGGTCTACAATAACTGATGCGGGTTTAATATTTATCGATAAAGAAGATAGCGAGTCAATAATGTTACTACCTAAACCGTCGTTGGCCAAGATTGATCCATCAGAGAAAGATAAAACCAAAACTCCTTCTTTGCGAGCAAAAAACGTAACAGAAAATAGTTTACCACCAGGGCCGAGGTAGCCGGGGTTCAAAACTACTCCCTCAAATCTGACTTGATTGGCCACAATACGTGGTTCTGTAGTCCAAAAATCAACAATACTAGAGGATTTACTGACACTAAGAATACTTGCTCCGCCTGATATTTGAAGTGTCCCAGAGAGAGCATTCATAGCTTGTGCAGGACTACTAGCATAGATGCCAATAGAAAATGAGTCCCCGACAGTGACACTCTTAGGTGAAGATCCAAAAATAAATGTTTCGTTAGCAAAAACACTGGTCGGTAAGGCTAGAAGAAGTAGACTATATAAAATAATATGGATTACTTTCATGGTTTTTTCACTCTACTGTATAAACGATAACCAATGAAAACTAGTAATAGTATAAGTATAGCAATTCCAACGCCGTATGGTTTTTCCCCTGGAACAGTAACTTGCTGTTCTCTAAAGTTACCAGAATAGTCATAAGCCCGAGCAGTTAGCTGGTATGAAAATAGGCGGTAAGGTAGAGGAAAAGGACTTTCAACTTTTTGGAAGTCCAAATCACCAACAGCGATTTCATAGCGCTCGATACCTCCTTCTGTGTCTTCAGCTCCAAAAACTGCCAATCGTGGAGTTTTACCGAAAACTGAACGCTCTATAAGACTGATCTTAAAAGGCTTAGGGATACTAATATCGGCTAAAATAGGGTCTGGTATTTCTTTACTCCCATTATCAGTAATAGCAATATTGATCCCTTTACTTGTTAAAGAAGTTGCTGTCCCCTTACCATCATTTTGAAGCACCTGAGAACTACCTATTTTGAAATCAGTATTACCAGATGTTTTAGAAATAAAGAAAAGTCTAACTATCGGTATAGCCTTGTCGTTGGTGTTTATAGGATCATAGAGTCGATCTATACCTCCAGGAATAACTCCAGAAAAATGAATACTGCCTTTTGTTTTTTCTTTCGGTTTTTCTACCCAAATAGGAATACTACTTTGATCAACACTAAAACCATTGAAATCAAAAAAAGATGGAGAAAAAATAATAGTGGATTCAATAGAGTTGATACTTTGATTTTCTGGGTCAACCAAAATATCAACAGAGATACGCTGTCCGACAGAAACGCTTTCAGGAGTTTTAATCGAGATTATAGACGCCTCTGTCTTGCTAGGTAATATAAAAATAAGAAGCAACATTATTACCAATGGCAAATAATTTATTTTATTTTGTGAAGCAAAAATACTCATATTATCCGTTCCAATAAAAAGCCAAAATACTGAAGTCGACTAAGTTAATAATACCATCTCCATTGGCATCAACACACCTTGGAGGATTATTCTTGCCATACCAAAAAGCCAAGACAGAGAAGTCAACAAGAGTCACCTGTTGGTCAAAATTGCAGTCTCCAGGGATATTTGTGGAGGCTTCGGTCCGCAAGATAGAGGCAGTGCCAACAGTCAACTTAAGAGCTTTACTTGTTCTAGAATCCCCAATATATCTAGAGCGCAACGTGTACTCACCTTCAGAAAATGAAGCTGGGAGAGTAACATTGTAAACACCTCGTGAGTTAGATTCTAATGAAAATATCCGACTATCGAGACCTTCAAATACGACCTCAACATTAGTGTTAGGTAGTGACGCTCCTTCAATAGTTATAAAATCTCCTTTTTTGACTGCAATCTTATCAGTAGTAATAGTTGGAGCGAACTTAATACCCGAGATATCAGTAATAATGCCATTATATAGAACAGTCGGAAAGTTTAGAAGGGTTGATTTACGTCCAACAGCATCTGTCGCGA
>JANNRS010000005.1:0-2570 GCA_031401615.1 Minisyncoccota bacterium
CTGACGGAACATCTATTCCCCCACTTCGCCAAGCCGTGCACGTTAGTCGCCATCAGTTTCAACAATAATGATGACAGAAAAATCAATCATAGAAGAAGGAAGATATTCTGGCGATGTTTCCTGGAAGGACGACAAAATCGAGTGGCAAAATCATGGCGATTCAAATGTGACGATCATGCTCAATGACGTAGCACTAATCGGAGAGTATACTACCGATGCCGGCCCCTTCTCTGATGACTGGTTTTTAGTTTTTGTTTACAAATCGGGGTGCTGGGATAGCATATCAATTTATGCAGACGGTATTAATGAACTTAAACAGCATTTATCCGAAGTATTTTACACCGATCTTTCCAAATATTTTCTGGCAGATTCGGCCGACTGGCGTTCATGTATCAGTTATCCGCAGGATCTCGAAGGTAAATCACTTTTTGTTGTTCATCCACCAAATGGCTACAAACCGCCTACAAGTTTGTTGCGAAAGTTGCAGTCGGCATTAGGGCTTGGCGTATATCGAAAAAGTTGGGATTTGGAATTGACAGATGAAGCAAAATCAAAACTACAGAATGACGGCGACTAACAAGGGGTTTGGCGTCATGGCGGCTTTACGAATAAATCCTGAGCGATATAACGCTACTCAGCGACATATCAATCTGACGAATAAATCCAAG
Organism: Minisyncoccota bacterium; assembly: GCA_031401615.1. Lineage (GTDB taxonomy): Bacteria > Patescibacteriota > Minisyncoccia > Phycocordibacterales > UBA9973 > UBA4124. The sequence goes on from JANNRS010000005.1 coordinate 669, forward strand.
CTTTAGAATATATTTTCATCTTCATATCTTTGATCATCACCAGTCCCGGCTGACGTAACACGGAATATCGCCACGTCGCCAAGCCCGGACGTTAGCGGCTATAATAAATGACCCGAGTTTTCACAACAATATTATTAATTTCTACATTAGCAAGTTGCAGCCAAAACCTGACAATTAAAGACGTAGTTATAACTGAACGTTTGTTTTCGCCTGACAGTTCCTATGTTGTATTGTCATATTACAAAGACAATGGAGCAATGGGAGAAAGTTCATCAATGACATCAATCTTAAAAATTGAAGACACATTAGGACAACTTGATAAAAGTATGTTGCCTTGCTTTGACTTATCATTCTATTCTTGTTATTATCCAGACCATTGGTTGGATAACAAGACACTACAAGTACACTTAAATGAAAGACCTTTTGTGAAAGAAGGAATTCCATTTGACTCTTCAAGTGTTACTATAAATGGTATAATCTGTAAAGTAATTCCTGCTGACTATTCCTATAGCTTAAATCCGTTAATTGAATATTTTAGTTTCTCTAATGACAGAAAAAAAATTATCGTTGCTTATCGCTACAGAGGAGACCTTAATATTTCTGCTATCAACTATGGAGACAAATTGCCAAGAATTGGAAATGTGTTTACAAACACCGAAATTTCCTTTAATCCAATACGATATGTTAAATGGAATGGAAACGAAATTGATATGTTCCTACAGGACGCTGAAATGTATAATACGTCAGATTACATTAACAAAAAAATACCTTACACCGTTAAATTCGCTGACATTAACCAATTAAAAGAAACCTATAAAAGCAATGATAATGCTGCTTACTTTCCTTTATACAACGACGAACAAATAGACAATTTAATCAAGACAAAAGGAATAGCCACAAAAGCTATTATTACTGAAAGTCAGTGGAGAAAAGACGGTGACAAAAGCTTATTTTATTACGAATATGAATACGAAGTAGCTGGACAAAAATATCGATCATACTTTAGAATTTTGCAAGAATTTGAGAAAGGTGCTGACTATGAAAAAGGAGATTTAATAACAATAAACTTCGACCCAAAGCAACCATTAATTCACAAAACGGACAAGAATTACAGCCGCTAACATGGGGTTTGGCGTCATGGCGGCTTTACGAATAAATCCTGATCGATATAACATTGCTCAGCGACATATCCGTCTGACGAATAAAGCCCAGCTATAGAATATATTTTCATCTTCATATCTTTACTCAACAACATATCCGGGCTGACGTAACACAGAATATCGCCACAACGCCAAGCCCGGACGTTGGGCGCAATTTTAATCAGCGATTGAAACATTTTTTAAAATTCTCTTTCCTGGGTTTAAAATATTGGAAAAGTCTATCGTTACGTAGGTTACTACCTCATAAGCTTGAAACTTTTGATAAATGCAGCTAAAGACTGTTCTATTACTTGCTTTAATTTCTATCGTTGGCTGCCTGTCCAGAAAGCACCTTCTGGTTGAGGACTGCAAATTATATCACAAAGGAAATTTCCTACAAAATGAGTACAATAACTCAGGGTTGGGTCACTGGAAGAAAATGTCCTTCTTAATTTCCAGAACTGATTCGACAGAATTAATAATAACAAAAAGAGAAGGTATGTGGGATGACACATCTTATCATCGCCTCACTTGGTTAACCCCTTGTAGCTATGAACTAACTTATGTTTCAAGCACGAATAACTTTGTAGACTCTCTAATAAAGGAAAAAATATTATCCCACAAACAGAAATACTTTATTAAGAAAGCCACCGAAAACTATTACATACAAGAAAGAGATAAGGAGCGAGATACCATTTGGATACGATAGGCTTACAGCCGAGAAAAAACTGCGCCCAACATGAGGTCACTGTTGCACGACATA
>JANNRS010000006.1:0-28547 GCA_031401615.1 Minisyncoccota bacterium
GATGAAACTCACCGCTGATACTTCTATCAAGATCACTGTGGCTAAGTGGTACACACCAAATGGTGTTTCTATTTCTGATAATGGGTTAACTCCAAAAATTAAACTAGAGCCAAATAAAGATAACAAGAAAGATACTCAACTAGAGTCAGCTATTAATTATTTTAAGTAAACGTGAAATGAAAGTTATTTTATTAAAACCAGTGCCAAAAGTGGGCAAGGCAGGAGATGTTGTAGAAGTTAGTGACGGTTATGCTGCCAACGCTCTTTTTCCAAATAAGAGTGCTATCCCTGCCACTGCTAAAAACCTTGAAATCTGGAATCGCAAGAAACAGTCTAAGGAAGACTTGAAAGCCTTTCAACATGGACTTTTGGGGCAAGCAATTCTAGCTTTACCAAATACTTCTATTGAAATAAAAGTGCGAGCTAATGAAAAAGGTCATTTATTTTCAAAAGTAGATGAGGAGACAATTGTTGAAGCGCTAAGTAAACATCGTATTAGCATATCTACAAAAAATATTATTTTACAAAAGGTGATTAAAGAGCTTGGTACTTACCAAGTGGGAGTCAAAGAAGGGGATTATAAAACAGAAATTACTGTAGTGGTTAGTAGGATATAAAAAAACCTTACAAAATGTAAGGTTTTTTTATAAAAGATTATTTTTGAACGATGCTCGCCGACTTACGCTTTGTGATTGTGCCATCAAAGTTTAATTTTCTTTTACTTCCAAATTTTACAACTCCTTCTTTAAGAGCAAACAAAGTGTGGTCTTTACCAACACCAACATCTCTACCAGCTACGATCTTTGTTCCACGTTGTCGCACGATAATAGACCCCGCAGTTGCGAGCCCTCCGTCAGATATCTTGATACCAAGATATTGTGGGTTTGAATCTTTTAGGTTTTTCGATGCCGCTCCTTGCTTTTTATGTGCCATGGTCTTATCAGAATAATGTTAATTAGGAGCTAATAATATCCCAAATAGCCCTTTCTGTCAACAAATACAACCTATTTCTCAATAGGGGTAAAAATTGTCAATTTAACCTTATTTTCAGTTATAATATAGGCATTATATGAGTTTCTTTATTCAAAAATATTACTCGCTATTTTTTGTTATATTTTTAACGGCTATTGTCGGACTTTCTTTTTACTTGGGATATGAGCAGGGGCAAAGTGGGGAAGTAGCAGGCGAAAAGCAGATAGTCTTTTCTTGCCCCAATACAATACTTGATAAACATAGGATATCCAGTAGCCCTGTGGGTAATAATTCGTTGACTGCCACAGCTAATCCAATAAGTAGTGACGACATTTCAGAGACGACTAATGCCAGTAGTGGGGCATATATGGGCTCAAAGAATGGTACAAAGTATTACACTCCAGGGTGTCCAGGTTCAAAACGCATAAAACCCGAGAATTATATCTGGTTTCAAACTGCCGAAGATGCTATCGTACAAGGATATAGTAAAGGATCATGTTAAAAAGATTTTTAATCATTCTAATATTTTTTGCAGGAGGAGGGTTGATAGCCAGCCAGTATATAGAGTTTCCCAAAGAAACAGCTATTTATAAAGTTTTCTCACGTGTCACAACAATTAAGCAAATTCCTGAAATTAGTATAAACAGCATTGATATTATCGAAGCTACAAATAAAGAGAGGGTGATAGCTGGCTTGCCACCACTTTCAACGAATACTTTTCTTGATAGTTCTGCCGACCTCAAGGTAGACGACATGATAGTGAGGCAATATTTTGAACACCAAAGTCCAACAGGTGAAGGAGTTTCAGATTTAGGAAAAAAAGTTGGCTATGAGTACGTCATAATGGGAGAGAACTTGGCTATGGGCACATTTACTAGTTCTGCTGATATTGTGATGGCTTGGATGGAGAGTCCTGGGCATAAAGCAAATATTTTAAGTAAGAAATATCAAGATATTGGCGTTTCAGTAAAGCGAGGTATTTATGAAGGTAAAGAAATTTGGTTCGCTGTTCAACATTTTGGTACTAGTCGATCTGTTTGTCCAAGTATTGATGGCCCACTTAAAAAAGAAATCGATGCCATCAACCAAGAACTTCGAAGAGAGGAGGGGAGCATCAATGCCCTCAAGAAACAATTAGAGGCTCCAGGAGCTTCAGCTGATCCAGAATATCAAAATAATATTCAGACATTTAATAAAAGTGTTGATGATTATAATTCCAAACTTCAAGTCTCACGTCAGAAAATAGAAACCTATAACATAGAGGTCAAAGAGTTCAATCGTTGCATTGCCACATTTCAGTAGGAAGTCCAGGATAGGGATGCCAGGGGCTAACTTATATTAGTGTCGCACAATATATCTTTACGGTACTATATATTAATAAACCACTTCCCTATAACACTTTTAAAAATAAGGGTATTTTGAGGCCTTCTTCTAAAAAGCATTTAAAATAGTTTTTAGTGCAACTTTTACTTTACCCTCCTCTACTTTATAATTAGGTGATTTTTTTGCTAATTTAGAAATTTACTAAAATACGATTTTTACCACTTCCCTATTTTATATAAAAAATAATTTCTAGAATACGTCAAATGAAAGTGCTAGCGGTACGTGATCAGAAACAACATCAGGTAAGGCTTCAAAGCCTTCTACAAGTATCTCATCAGAAACAAAAGCATAATCAGCATGTTTGAGATCTCCTTTATAGAGCTCTGTGCGAGTTGATGGGATCTTGTATTTTGTAATCAGATTAGTAAAGTTTTCTTCAAGCATTTTAATACTTTGTGTTTCCGGAAGTAGATTGAAATCCCCAACCATTATTTTAGGGGTACTACCAGTTGTCTCAATGAAATCAATAATAGCTTTAGATTGCTCGATTCTATTTTGGGTATCTATTTTTTTATTTACAGCATCCCAATGTCCATGAACATTCATAATTATGACGTCTTTTCTATCACGTTTAATGTGTACCCACTGCATTTTTCTATCGTGGTCTTCTACGCCTTCAAATGATGTGAAGTTTGGATTTTCATATAGCAGTATTTCTCCACTAGCTACAACCCCAAAACCTTTTTTAAGAAATATGGCTATCCCATAAACGTTCTCTACAACTGGACAAAAGTACATATCAAAACCAGTAAGTATCTCGTTTATTTCTTTAAGGATATGTTTGTTTCTACCCTTCTCATCTACATTTGTCTCTAGGTCTTCATCTAAATCATTATATATTTCTTGAAAACAAAATATATCTGTATCACTAGCTTTGGCTTTCAGAAAAGCTTCAAAAGGTTCTTTGGCTCGTCCAGCCCAGGTATTTAGGGTTATTAGCTTCATACGCCTATTATACCTCACTAAATTGCTATACAATATAGCCATGAAAACCCTTGAGGTCTTGGTCATAACAGGATGTCTTGTTGTTGGAGGTATATTTTTATACCCAAAAAAAACTATCGAAGCTCCTTTGGCATCGATAGTACCTCAAGTTGAGCCTTTGCCTGTACAAACAGAAGAGCCAGTAAAACAAGAAAGTTCTGGATATCACAGTATCACTCTCGGAGAGACCAAGGTAGGAGCACAACTTGTCGAAGCCGTCGGCAACGAACATCTAGCAGTAGTGCTTTCTCTTAACCGTGTAGATATCAGGCACTTACAGGTTGGTCAGGTAATAGTTATTCCTGATATTTGGAGTGATGATCCACTAGTCTTATCTTCGTTCCCGAGAAATATTCCTGAGCTCGCGTCAGTACCAAAGATGATGTTCATCGCTCAAAGAGAACAAGAGTTTGGAGCTTATGAGTATGGCGTACTTGTACGCTCTGCTGGTATCAGTACCGGCAAGAAGGCTACTCCGACAACAAGTAAACTATTTTATGCTAACTGGAAAGGTAAAGAAGTCATCAGTACTTCAAACGATGAATGGATACTAAAGTGGAATGTAAATATAGCAAATCAAGATGGTATCGGCATCCATGAATATGAACTACCTGGATATCCAGCCTCACACTCTTGTATTCGTTTCTCAGCAGATGATGCTTTGTGGTTTTATGAATGGGTAGATACTTGGATACTCTCTCCAGAAGAAAAGCTCTTGGCACAAGGTACACCAGTTCTTGTTTTTGGTGAATATGCCTTTGGTCAAACTGCCCCATGGAAAAAACTCCCTGAAGATAAAAATGCTACAACTATCACTCTCGAATCTATGCAAGAGCGCATCGCTCCGCTACTTGAAGACATAGCTAAAAAACAAGCAGAACGAGATGATGTTTTAACTCCTACGCCTTAAGCAAGGACCGTCCTTGCTTAAACTAGCCAAGATTTTTATATCTAAGACTATGTGATCTTGATTTTAGATGGTTTTCTTTATGATAGTTAGGAAAATTATCTAACGCATATTTAATCTTATTTGGGCTGAATGGTACGTGTAAAACGCAAGGAATATTTTTTAGAGCTAATGGGCAAAGAGTAGTATTGCATTCATTTTTACCATCAAGATTTGCCACTATTATTGGAAGATTCTTTTCTTTTGCTAATTCAATTTCCCATTCAATATATTTTGTATGATATTTTGTATACTCCCCTATAAGTACTACTACATGTTTTGCTTTAGACATTCTTTCTCTTAATATACTTCTTATATATTGTCTATTTTCGGCGTTGACTATTGGTCTAAAGTCGTGTGAGTCATAAAAATCAAAATCAATATGTTCATTATGTTTCCATGCCTTCATTAAATTATAAGAACGTATATCAGTACCCCCATCAAATATTACATATGTTCGATCTCTATAAGCCATTTTAATACTTCCTAACTACTCCTTTTACTACACCAGTGATCTCAAGGGATTGTGTTGGGTAGATGTTTTTGAACTTTTTGTTGGCTGGTTGTAAGTAGAACTTAGTTCCATCTTTGCGCAGGTATTTCATAGTGTGCTCGCCGTCTACCATAGCAATGACGATGTCACCATCGTTAGCACGATTGGTACGCTCCACAATGACCATATCTCCTGGTTCGATGTGTGCTTCGATCATTGAGTCGCCATCAACTTCAAGGATGTAGGTTTCATTCTTCTTACTGATGAGTAGATCGTTGAGATTGATAGATTCACTTTGAGCATCCACCGAAGATGGCAATCCTGCTTTAACTAATCCGCCCACAGAAATATCGTTAAAGAGTGCAGTCGGTAAAAGCCGACCAATATGATCTTTGGCCACAATGCCGGCATCGAGCATTTTTTGCACTAACCTATAGACGGCATTCTTAGATTTAAAACCAAACATTTCCATCATCTCAGAATAGCTAGGCATACGCTTTTCCTCCCGGTAGAAAGTCTTTAATTGTTCGGTTGGTTCGCTATTCATAATTTTTTGTCATAAGCTTAGAAAACTTTTTGGAGAAATAGTCCTCGGAAAAGACCGTGAGACTTTTGTTTGCGCAAGTATCCTCGGCGCGAATAATCCTTTAGATACGTTGCATACAGTGTACCATTTTGTATGGTCTCTATCTTTAGAGCACTTAAGCGCTCTAAGTTATGCAGTATTGCTTGTTTGAACTGTGGACTAGTTGTCATATTAGAAACTCATTGAATTGGTAAATCTACTAAAGAAACTCTGACCTTGTAGTGCTCGAAGTTGTCGCAAAAGCATCTTGTGCTTTCTTGATTCTGCTATATATGACTGACCCCTTATGATCATCATATCGATACGTCTATTTAATTGTGCTAATTCTCTTTGTAATGTTTTTTGATATTGTGCAGTTGTCATATATGCTTGCCCCGCCTCTGGCGTGGGTTCTATTTATTATTTCCCGCCATAGCGGGATGAACTTGTATGTATTTAGTATATGTGAACAATCGTTCACATGCAAGAAAAAGGGTGTGGATAACTCAGAAACAAAAAATCGCCTATTCTTCAATAAGCGATTTAAATAAAAATCCAACGAATATAGCGTTCTGTTCCGGTACCACCTTAAGGAAATCTGCATAGCGATAAAGACATTGTATACCGTGTCCACTAGGTATATCTTTTGTAGATTCAAAGAAAAATTTTTCTTTGAATTTTTTAGCAATTTCAGGATTAGAGTAGAAATCGCCTTCATCTCTGATTCCTGCCACTATCCCCTGTTCGGTAAACCAATATCCTAAGTGAGCTAAGGCTCCAATTTTACCTTTGTTGCCGTGCTCAATAGTGTTTTTTATAAGTTCACTAATTGATACCAATGATCGCTGGGTAAAGCCCTGAGACTTATTTTCCTTTTCGAGGGCATCGAGTAGTTTGGAGCTGAGTTTGTTTACTATCTGGTAGTTAAACATCCATGCCTCTCTTACCCTTCTTATTTCTGCCATAGTGTAAACACTTATCGCATTTTCATTTTCAAGATAAGGAATAATTTCGATGATCCAGAAACCATTTTCTTTAAAATCTATATTTTGAAGGAATTTCTTTGGTGGCCATAAAAACGATTTGTAGTAATCAATGTTCATATATAGTATTTTGATTGATACTACTTCCCTAATGTCTGTATGTCAAATTCTTATGTATGTTAGGACTCCTCTATATACACAATAATGCTTTTATATAACTATTAGGAAATTCCGAATAGTTGAACTTGTGCATATTTTGCATGAGTTCGTTTAATTATGTATGTCTTATAAATCTGGCATATGCCGAAATTATAAGACAGTGTCTTGAGGTTAAATCTCAAGACAAAAGCTTTGAACTATCCGGAAATTCCGGATAGTTGATCTGTTGCAAAAAATGCAACAATTACTTTTGAACTAGTTCCAAATTAGAACTAGTTGTTACCCCATAGGGTAACCCTATGGGGTAATTATATTAAAACTATGCCTTGCTAGTTCTACAAATTCTTGGCATCTCTCTGGATATACAAAGTTATTTTTCTCATAGTGCATTGGGATTATTTGTCCAATTCTCTTAAATTGTTTTGCGAAATCAAAAGCTTCCTGTGGACCAAAGGTGTAATGTCCTCCGACTGGCAAAAGTGCATAATCTACTTCAAGGTTTGAAACATCTATACCTGATGGGTTGAACATATCGCCGGCGAAGTAAACCGTTTGTCCGTCTACGGTAATCAAAAATCCAAAATTCTCAGCAAGTGGCGCTGATACATTTGGTCCATGGTCTACATTGAAAAAATGAATATTGAAGTCATCTATATCTATGTAGTCTCCTACTCTTGCCTGTATTACTTCAGCATTGATATCTTCCTCACCAAGTGCTTCAAGGCACTCATAGTTTAAATACAATTTCTTTGGAGCAAGAGTTTTAATCCTTTCAATATTAAAGTGGTCGCCATGAATATGTGATACAAGCATTGCATCACAAGAAACACTTTCTAATTTCTCAATTGGTGTATATGTCCCAATATCAAAGGCCAATTTGAAACCATTGTCGCTTTCTATAATAAATCCAGATTGTTCAAATTTTGTGATTTTCATATTATTTTTTCCTTGCTGATAAAAGTGTTGTAACAAGACCTATCATTTGTTCTTTTTTATTTGGATTACTTTCGGCAATAAGAAGTGTCAACGCTGTTAGAGATGTCGGATTGATAGCACGTGCGTTTTTAGAGCCTACTTTGCGTAGGAACCAGATAAATGCAAATGCACCAGAGCGTTTATTGCCGTCAACAAATGGATGGTTTTTAACCATAAAGTACAGTAGGTGTGCAGATTTTTCTTCAATAGTTTTGTAGACATCTTTGCCTCCAAATGACTGCATTACATTCCCGACAATACCTTCAACACTCCCAGCAGATCGTTCTTGCGCAAATATCTCTGTCGCCTCATCTTTCTTTATAAGCTCAGTACGAAGGCTTGCAATGGCTGCAGTGAGTTCGCTTCCACTGAGCTTGATACTTTTCTTGGTAATACCAATTGGTTTCAAAGACTCTTTGTCATATGCATCGAGGGATGTCCATGTACTAGCAAACTCTTTGACGAGTTCGAGAATGTCTCTCGGATCAAGTATCACGTGTTCTGGAAGGAGTGCTTGGATATCTGAAACAGATTTTAGAAATGCTTCATGGTTTTTGAGTAGAACCTTTTTGTTTATAGTGTAACCCTTGGTTAGATGTTCTTTGAGTGTTTTTGTCGCCCAGATACGAAATTGTGTAGCAATTTTTGAGCTTACTCTATATCCTACAGAAAGTATTGCGTCTAAATTATAGTACTCTATTTCACGAGTCACAGTGCGACCTCCTTCTGTTTGAACTGTTGCATTTTTTGCAACAGTTGCTTTTTGCGAAAGCTCACCCTCTTTGTATATGTTTGTTAGGTGGCGAGATATTACAGACTTATCACGACCAAATAGTATACCTATTTGGTCAAGTGTCGCCCAGACTGTCTCATGCTTAAAATCGCCTCGGAGCTCAAGGGCACCGGACTTTGTTTGGTATATCACCAATTCTTTTGTTGGTTTTACTTTTCTCACTATCTTAGTATACCAAAACAATTATATCCCAACTTCGAACTTCCAATCTACTGGTATAAGCGTCATAGTTATTGGGTACCCAAAATCATTTTCTTTTTTCCAGATTAATAACTGATCATGTATGTTTTTAAATAACTCTTCTCTGTTCCCTACTTTACTGGCACTCATCTCAACAAATACTTCTATCGGAGCAACATCTATTTTTATTCTAGGGCTATCGGCATATACAAAAACCTCTTTTATGTTCGTAGCTTCAGATACAATTTTTTGTAAAGCATTTGAAAGCTTAATGATTTTTTCATCACTTACTTTTTTATCATCAAATTTTATAGTTATCATTGGCACGTTAATCGTTTTTAGGTTTGAGTAATGGAAACAGTTGTGTTTCGCGTAGAGGTTTGTCTACAAGGAAAGCAAAGAGACGTTCGCCAAAGCCGAAGCCACAGGTTGGCGGCATACCATGTTCAAGCATTTCCACAAATTCCCATTCAGGCATCATAGCTTCTTTGTCCCCCGCTTCTATGAGAGATTGTTGGAGTTCAAATCGCGCACGTTGGTCTATTGGGTCATTTAGTTCCGAGAAACCATTTCCTACTTCAGAGCCAGCCAACATCACTTGGAAACGCTCGGTAACACGTGGGTCGTCAGCACAACTTTTGGCTAGCGGAGAAACGAGTTTCGGAATGCGCACTAGAAACGCAGGACCAGAAATGCCCTTACGACAATATTTCCAAAGAGTGTCAGTGAGACGTTCTTTGTTGGTTCCTTCGTATTTCACACCGAGTTCATCGAGCTTGGCTTTCATTTCTGTGTCAGTAGCATCTAGCACGTTGATACCAGTTTGTTTTTCAATTTCCTGTACGTAATCAATTTTCTTCCAAGTGTCACCGAGATCAAAAGTATGTCCACGGGTTGTGAATTCTGTTTTCCCAAAAACATCAACGGCAATTTTCTTATATAGTCTTTCTACTATATCCATCCCCATTTCATAGTTAGCATAAGCCCAGTAAAACTCCATGTTTGTAAATTCTTGTAAGTGGTCAGGACTTGAGCCTTCATTTCTGTATACGCGTCCGATCTCAAATGTCTTGGCGAAACCAGCAGCCATCAAACGCTTCTGCCATAGTTCTCCAACTGAGATACGCATAAAGACATCCATGTCGAAATCGTTGTGTCTTGTTTTGAAAGGATTGGCTTCAGCTCCACCGGTAGTGACTTCAATCGTTGGAGTTTCTACTTCGAGAAATCCTGCTTCTTTCATAAAGTTGCGAGTGACTTCCCAAAATTGTGATTTTTTATAAAAAAGATCTTGGAGCTCTGGATCTGTCAGAATATCTAAATATCGTTTTCGGTAACGTTCGTCTGGATCAGTGATGCCATGCCATTTTTCAGGAAGCGGAAGTAAACTTTTTGTTAACATTTTCCAACCACTGACAAAAAGAGCTTGTTCGCCACGTTTAGTGGTATAAGCAATACCTGTAGCTTCAACAAAGTCACCAACATCAGTTGTTTCTCCCCAGAGTTTATAAAGGTCGATGTCCCCGCCTGCTCCCGAAACATCGTAAGGGCGGGCAGGCATCTCGTCAGACTTGAGAAATAGTTGAGTCTTACCTGTACCATCGAAAAGGTCTGAGAAAGCTAGTGCTCCTTGACCGCGTTGACTCATGACTCGCCCTGCGATAGTTACTGGCTCTTTAGATTCTGCCAAAGTCTCAAAACTTGTTTTGAACTGAAATATAGTATGCGTCCGAGCGCTTTTGGCTGGGTACGTATCAAAACCCTTCTCCTCGAGAATTTGTTTCTTTTTCAGTCGCTCTTCTCTGAGCTCTTCAATTGAAGCCATAATATCTGTATTTTACACGAAAAAAGTTCACCCCGCTACTTGTGGGGGTAATAAAAAAGCCTGCAATAGATACAGGCTAATTTGAATACAGTTTATTGGTTACCAATTAATTAATTCGCCGGCTTTAGTGCGCATAAGTCTCAGATTAGATACCATAGCTTTATTCAAGGTGAGTACCTTAACATGAGCATTGCTGCCGCACACTCCATTTCCCCATGCGATTTTATTTGCAAGGAGTGGGTCTGAAGTGAGAGCCCCCAGATATTCTGGCCCTCTTCCCTCTGCTGAATCAGCGTTTAGAATAACAGCAAAAACTCGATCTTCTTTTTTTGATAAGACCGGTAATATTAATTTCCTGTCACTGCCAGCATCTGGAGATATCTGTTTTGATAAGATCTCGGGGAGCTCCATTTCGTTTTCATATATATACATAGGGTGAAGAACTTCTTCTTCCGTTGCAAAAATATTGGTGAGATGGGCGATTTCCATTATCTGATCTTTATCGGTATATAAACCTATGATTTTATAGTATCGATCAGTGCTACTACCAGGGCCAACTTCAAATTTAGATAAAAATACATATACAGGTATCATTTTTTTTAATTTAATGGTTTAAAGAACTATACCTAAATAATAGCATAAAAAGACTTAAATGTCAATTTACATTGAATAGTTTCTTTGACAAAAAGAGATATAAGTTGTATTGTACAGAAAAAACCCTTTTATATGGAAGAACGTAATGCTTTGGCCTATAACGTGGCAATCCAGGCCTTGCTAAAAATCAGAAGACATCTTTCCTATGTTGAAGAATATCTCCCTGGGTATTTCATGGAGGTAGAAAATATTCGCGGGTATACAAGCTTTATTCCTGCTGAATGGTACCTTAATTCGGATGCGGCGTTTGAAGATTTAAGTAGTGAAGATCGTTTGCACATTGAAGATCTATTAAAAGAGTTTTCAACCCCTGATCTTTCTACAAAAGAAATCGAACGAATTTGTCTTTCATGTGGTGCTGTATCTGAGATACTCACCGAGAAAGTAAAACAGTTTGGCCTTGGAGCTCTCGCTGATTAATTGTAAAAGCCGCATGATTCATGTGGCTTTTTTTATATCCCCTGCTTTTTGAGTTCTTCGATAATTTCTTTAGTTTCTTTTGAGAGTTTTTCTGGGAGTTTGATGTTGAGTTGGATCACGAAATTACCACGACGTGACTTACTTGTTGGTACCCCTTTTTCTTTTATAACAACAGTACTACCTATTTTAGTTCCTGCTGGTACAGATATTGGAAGTTGTCCATCTAGGGTTTCTATAGAGTACTGCGCACCGAGTAGTGCATCAGTGAGTTTGATATCGAGGGTTGTGTAAAGGTCAGTTCCCTTTCGGGCAATAGTTTTGTGAGGAGTCACACTGATGTGTACGTATAAATCTCCAGAAGCGCCACCTTGGATAGCTTCACCCATACTAGAAAGTCTGAGTGTTTCACCATTTTGAATACCGGCAGGAACAGAGAGTTTGATAGTGCGTGTATCGCGTACTACACCAGTACCACGGCAAGTTTTACATGGATCTTTTGGTATTTTTCCAGAGCCAGCACATTTGCTACATGTTTGATTGGTAGCTATAGAGCCCAAAATTGTGCGTTGAATATTTCTGACAACACCCGCGCCGTTACAAGTACTACAAGCACCAAGAGAGGTTCCAGGTGTTGCGCCATCTCCTTTGCAGGTGTTACAAGTTGAAGGTTTGGTTACTTTCAATTCTTTTTCAACACCAAAAATAGAATCTTTGAAGTCTATAGTCATAGATGTTTGTAAATCATTTCCACGAGGCTTTCTTGTTCCGCGCCCACCACCAAACATTCCGCCAAACATATCTCCCAAATCAAATTCAAAGTTGCCCCCTTGGTTAAAGCCAGAGAAATCGAAACCATCAAATCCTGCGCCTCCACCGAAGCCCCCCATTTGTGGGCCATCAGCACCGAACTGATCGTAACCAGCACGTTTTTGATCGTCAGAGAGTGTTTGGTAAGCTTCATTCACTTCTTTGAACTTAGCTTCATCGCCATGACTTTTATCAGGGTGATATTTGTGAGCCATCTTGTGAAAAGCTTTTTTTATATCATCTTTTGACGCTTTTTTATCAACGCCTAAAATGTCGTAGTAGTCCTTCTTCATATTCGCATTATAACACACTTTTTATTTTTTTATACACTTATTTATCTTCATTAATTATCAAGCTCTTTGTGTTATAATTTGCCAATATGCAGACTCCAGATAGCCTTTACCCGCAAACTGCTTGGGCAGTGCGTACTCATGAAGAAATGAAGGATGTTTTGATGTCTCCAGAGAGTATTGGCCCGGCTATTTATTACTACATGATTCGTGGTGGTAGTCAGAAAAAGAATATAACAATACTTGAGAGTGGTACTGTTCGGGACGAATATATAAAAGCTTATGGACACTACCATGTTGACGAACTTGGAGAAACTTATACTGTCCTCTCGGGTGAGGGTATAATGCTATTACAGAAAAGAAAAACTTTAGACGATGGGACGCTTTGTAATGATGAACTGGAGTCGGTCACTGCTATTTTCTTAAGTCCTGGCAGGGTTGTTACTATTCCATCAAAAGTTGGTCACCTTATTGTAAATACTGGAGATACCTGGCTAGTTACATCTGACAATAGTCCTGTTGATAGTTCGAGCAAAGAAAAAGCTTCATGGCCGATGCACGCCGACTATACCCCAATGAAAGAGCTTCGAGGTTTTGGTTACTATGTTATCAAAGAAAATGGAGCCCCAGTTTTTATAAAAAATCCAAATTATAAAGACCTTCCGGAAATTATTATTGAGAATTGAATAATATGAATTTTATTAAATCTTCAAAAAAATTAAAAATACTTTTCGTTGGCCCAGAGGCAGCTCCCTTTGTTAAGGTTGGAGGTTTGGGAGAAGTACTCCATGCTCTGCCGAAAGCATTGAACGAAATAGGTCACGATGCTAGAGTTTTTATTCCTAAGTTCGGTATTATTGATCAAGAAAAATTTAAACTCGATACAGTAGTAGACCAGCTATTGGTTCCAGACCCAGACCAAGAAAATATTATTTGTAATGTTAAAAGTCATACATCAGAGGAAGGGGCAATAGCTTATTTTCTTGAAAATGAAGAATATTACGAAAAAAGAGGGAGTGTTTATGGTTATGATGATGATGCTTCTCGTTGGGCACTTTTGGCGCGTGGAGCTATAGAGTTTGCTCGTCATAGTAGAGGTTGGAAGCCAGACATTATTGTTGGAAACGATTGGCAAGGAGGGCTGATTCCTAACTATATGAAGTGTGGTTATAAAGATGATCCTATAATCTCGACTATTGCTAGTGTCTTTATCATTCACAACATTCATTACCAAGGGACATTTGACTATCGTCATATTAGTGAGCTTGATTATGATGATGGGCAATCTGAAATCCCTTCGATCTCTGATCCTAGGCTTTTGAAATTAAACTTTGTCCGCCGTGGTATTCGTTATGCTGACGTTATAAATACTGTCTCCCCTAACTATGCTCGAGAGATCACAACTCCCGAATACGGAGAAATGCTCGATACCTTGCTTCAAGAGCGACGTTCTCGACTATTTGGTATTTTAAATGGTATCAACTACGATGCTTATAACCCAGAGACCAATCCTTATGTTGAATATAAATATGATGCCAAAGATCTTGATGAGCGTTTAAAAAATAAAAAAATACTTCAACAAAAATTCAATTTACCAGAACGTGACGATGTTTTTGTCGTAACTATGGTTGGACGTATAACCGAACAAAAAGGTTTCGATCTTGTTATGGAAGTTGTAGAGCCGTTATTGAAGAATTTTGATTTTCAAATTATTATTTTGGGTTCCGGTGACTCCAAGTATCTTGCATTTTTTGAAGAGCTTGATAAAAGATATAAAAACGTTGCCACCCATCTTTCCTATGACGATATCTTGCCACATGTTATTTATGCTGGAGCTGATAGCATCCTTATACCTTCGCGTTTTGAACCATCGGGATTGACCCAAATGGAGGCCATGCGTTATGGAGTGGTCCCAATAGTGCGACATGTTGGAGGATTGGTAGATAGTGTTCTAGATGTTGATTTGAAAAATAATGCCGGTACAGGTTTTGTCTTTGAGGCTTATGATCACTATGCTCTCTTTGGCGCCTTTGTTCGGGCCTTTGAAACATACCACTATCCAAAAGTTTGGTCTGAAATTCAAAAGCGAGCGATGAAAGCAGATTTTTCATGGGAGAAATCGGCTAAAGAATATGTGAAGTTATTTGAAAGAGCTCTTAATCAATTTAATAAATAAAATATGAAATGGGCCAACTTTCTTCATATGTATCAACCAGCAGAACAGCAACCAGACATACTTGAGGCTATTGTTGTGCAGTGCTACCGCCCTTTAATTGAAGGGATCAAAGAGCGCCCACATGTTCGTCTAACTCTTAATGTAAATGGCGCTCTCCTAGATCTTTTTGATAGGTATGGATATAAAGATTTGATAACAGATCTCCGTGAGCTTTGTGAAGATGGGCGTGTTGAGTTTACTAGTTCGACAAAATATCATGCCTTACTTCCATTTATTAGTGAACCAGAAATCATTCGACAGATCACTCTTAATAATGAAACACTTAAAAAATATTTAGGTCCATCTTTAAGATTGAAAGGTTTCTTTGCTCCAGAAATGGCTTATAGTGAAAAATCTGCCAAGTTAATTGAGGAACTCGGCTTCGAGTGGATGATTCTTGATGAAATATCTTGTGGCGGAGAAGTTGGAAAGGTTGATTATACAAAAGTTTATAATGTTACAGGGACCAAACTCAAAGTATTTTTTCGTGAACGTCGTTTGAGTAACCTTATTATGAGCGCCGTAGTACGTTCAAAAGAAACATTATTTGAAGCTATGCCTGATGCTATAAAAAGTGATCGCTATGTTGTTACTGCTATGGACGCTGAAACTTTTGGTCATCATCGTCCAGGGCTCGAGAAAATGTTGTTTGGTATCTTTGACACTCCATCATTAGGTCTTATTCAAATATCTGAAATTGAAAATAGTTACAAAGAAGAAACCTCAATCTCTCCTACTTCTGCAACTTGGGCTTCGAGTAAAGAAGATATAGATAAGGGTAATCAATTTCTTTCATGGTCAGACCCTGAAAATGCTATTCATGCATGGCAAAGATCCTTTACTGATTTAGTAGTTAAAAATGTTTATGCTATGGACACTAGTCATCCGAGATATCCTCTCGTTAGAGAAAAGTTGGACATAGCTTTGGCGTCTGATCATTTTTGGTGGGCGTCTGGTAAACCTTGGTGGAGCTTGGAAATGATTGAAGATGGAGCATACCGTCTACTAGACACACTTAGGCATGTTCCCGATGTGAGTCAGGAGGATTTAGAGCATGGAAGAGATTTTTATGAAAGGATTATTTCTACCGCTTTCAATTGGCAACGAACTGGCAAAATACGACAGATGATGCAAGCTCAGAAATCAATTCTGCGAATACCATTTAAAGATAGAACTGTAAGTTTAGGTGGAGCCGAGTCTGGTGTCTACTATGCTTTTATTGATATGATGAAAGATCTTGAAAACAAATCAATTAAAAATCAAGAATATGAAAAAGCTATTATGTGGAGAGACGCAATTTATAAACTTGAAAACAAGCTCGATATATATGACACCATAAACGCCATTGATCTTCTCCGGATTGAAATCCCTCACAATGAAGTTGAGGAAACAGTAGAGAAATATAAAAAAAAGTATTTAGAAATAAGAGGTGGACAGCCAGAACAACGAGGATCATAAAAATATGCAAACGGATAACAACAATACATGGGTCTCAAAGTTTAAAGAAAGCGAGGACTACCAAATATTAAAAGAGAGACCAATTGCTTATTTTTCGGCTGAATACGCCCTCTCCCCTACACTGCCGATATATGCTGGAGGATTAGGTATCCTCGCTGGAGATATTGTAAAAGAAGCTAGTGATAATGGTTTGCCTATCTTATTTGTTGGACTTTTTTATAAAAGAGGTCAAAACGACATTGTGGTAGATAGTAGTGTTATGAGTAAGGAGATCAATTTAGTTTCAAATGCCGGTGAACCGATAATAATCTCTATACCAATTAGCAATCGACAAGTTTCTTTTCAAGTTTGGCATTTTAATGTTGATGGAGCTAATGTTTATTTGCTAGACAGTGACGTACTACAAAATACCTCAGAAGATCGCCTTATCACAGAAAGACTCTATGTAGAGGATCGTGAGCTTCGTTTGAAACAAGAGATACTTTTAGGTATCGGAGGTTTTCGATTTTTACGACACTTTTTAGGCTTACATCCATCTGTTTACCATTTAAATGAAGGCCATAGTGCCTTTTTAGCTCTTGAACTTGTTCACCACGAAATGGTTCATCAAAAAGTAGATTTTGTTACAGCTTCTAACTATGCCAAGAAACATATTTTATTTACTAATCACACTCTAGTTGTGGCTGGGCAAGAAATATTTGCTTCCTCAAGTGTCTCTAGCGCCCTTGAGAGTTATGCCAAAGAAATAGAAGTTCCTGTTTTAGAAATAGTTAAGGTTGGGTTGACAGAAGATCCTTTACTATTTTCAATGACAATGTTTTCATTTCATTATTCAGCCAAATCAAACTCCGTTAGTATTTTACATGGTCAAAAAGCTTTATTGGTTTGGCCAAGTTATCCCATGGAAAATATTACTAATGGTATTTACCTCCCTCGTTGGGATAGTGTTGAGGATGAGCAAAAACTTTGGGAATGTCATCAAAATAATAAATTGAGGCTACTCAATTATATAAGAGAAAAAACTGGAGAAGTTTGGGATGAAAATGTTTTACTTTTTGGTTGGGGCAGACGTTTGGTTCCCTACAAACAACCTCTGGCCTTCATTGAAGAAGTTGAAAGAGTAATAAAGCTCGCTAATGACACTAAAAGACCTTTTAAAATTGTTTTTTCTGGTCCGACAAATGACGAAAAGGATAGCGAGCTATTAATGGAGTTGAAAACTGTAATAAAAGAAAAACTCCAAGGTGTTGCTGTTTTCTTGCCGCATTATAATATCGACCTTGCCACGCTTATGGTCTCTGGTTGTGATGTCTGGTTGAACACTCCTATTATTGGTAGAGAAGCTTGTGGCACAAGTGGTATGAAGGCTGGTTTAAATGGTGTTTTAGCACTCTCTACTCGAGACGGTTGGGTAGCAGAGGTAGACTTCAGTAATTGTGGTTGGGTGATTGATCAGACTGAAAACTTGTCAAGTAGTCTTCTAGATATTAGCGAAAAAGAAATCCTGCCTCTTTATTATGAGCACTTAGCAAATCCAGAAAACTCAAAGTGGCTCTCATATATGAAAAACTCTAGAAATCTTATTAAAAATAGTTTCTCAACCAATAGAGCTCTAAAAGAGTATGTCGAGAAATGCTATATTCCTATCCTTCACAACAAACACCCCCAAAAATATAAGTAAAAATTATTTATTTAAAAAGCCTTCAATAATACTAGCAGTTTCAATAGGTCCTGATATTAAAATTGTTTCGAAGCCCTCTCGCTTTACTTCATAATCGTTGCCTCCTTCGTAAAGTGCATCACCGATAAAAAGTAAATCTTGTTTTTTTAATCCCCTATTCTCTAGCATTTTCTCTAACATTATTCCTTTGGTAATACCTTTTGGTAGGATGTCGATGGTTGTTGTTCCTCCGATAAATACATTGGCTTCAGGCAGACGTGGAGCAATAAATTCAATTATTTTCTTTCTTTTTATTTGGTTCGGATCCCAGAGTTTTTTCTCATCTATTGGTGCATCCATACCAAGGGCCGCAAAACCTATTTGAGTTCCTCGGTCTTCTATTTTTGGTCCAACACTTTGAATTGGAATCTCGAACTCCTCCATGGAGATAACACTCTCAAGAACACCTATAATTTTATCTTTAAGCTCATCTGGCATAAAAGTACTATCAGAAAGTTCCCACTGATCAGAAGATTCGTTGTAAGAATAAGTAGTACTGCCATTAGTTGGCATCAGTAAGATATTTTTAAATATTCCTTTATCTTCTATATTTAAAAGTAGTTCAAGCTGGGTGAGTAAGTTCTTAAAGGAGCTTCCGGAAATAATAACGACAAGTATTCTTTTGCTAAGTTTACTCAGCAAGTTAACCATTCCCCCTTCTATAGGTTGTCTACTTTCAGTGATAGTTCCGTCAAGATCAAAAGAGACAACTTGGTATTTTCCTAGACCCTTCATATAAAAAGAAGAACTATCTATGTCTTAGGTTTACTGTCTTGCCGTCAGCCTTACGCTTCTTTTTTGCTGCAACTTTTCGCTTCTTATTCATAGCGATATCATAGCATAAATTGGGAATAAAAAAGAGCCCCCAATGGCGTCGGGAGCCCTAATACTTACTAAACCAAAACTATCTTATTGACCCACGCCCACACTTTTGTTTGCCACTTGCTGCTTTTTCCGGGGACATTCCACGGTTACAAGAAGACAAAATTAAGATTGCGAGGATACAAAGAACAAATAATTTTTTCATAACAAAAAATTTAAAATGTGATTAAAGATGTATTTACATAATAGCATAAGTATCTTACTATGTCAATAGTAAAAACCACCTTCCGCCAGCTGACGGATTAGATGGTTTTTAAGTTAGTGAATTATGGATTATTCTTCTTTCTTCTCCTCTGCTTCAGCATCCTTCACTTCCCCGCCCTCGCTATCGCTTTGCGGGGCATGCCCCTCTGGAGTAGCTTTGGCAACAGCCTCACCTATCTTTTGCATTTCAGTAGAGAGTTCATGGATAGCAGTTTCTATGGCTGATTTGTCAGAACCATCTTTTGCAGTTTTAAGATTTTTAATCTTATCTTCAACAGCGGTCCTGATATCTTCTGTCACATGAGTTGCATGTTCAGTTAGAGCTTTCTCGGCAGTAAAGATAGTCAGGTCAGCAGTATTTTTGGTATCTACCAATTCTTTTTTCTTGGCATCTTCATCGGCATGTAGTTCAGCATCCTTTTTCATCTTTTCAATATCTGCCGGTGTTAGACCAGAAGAAGCTTCAATACGGATAGATTGTTCTTTACCTGTTGCCTTATCTTTGGCTTTTACAGCCAAGATACCATTGGCATCAACATCAAATGAAACTTCCACTTGTGGAATACCTCTTGGTGCTGGAGCAATACCTTCAAGAACGAATCGTCCTAAAGATTTATTATCTCCGGCCATTGGTCGCTCACCTTGGACGATATGTATTTCAACAGAAGTTTGATTGTCAGCGGCAGTTGAGAAGACTTGACTCTTAGAACTTGGAATAGTAGTGTTTCGCTCTACTAGCTTTGTCGCTACCCCTCCCATAGTTTCAATACCGAGAGATAGTGGGATAACATCGAGAAGTAGAACATCGCGAACATCGCCTTGAAGGACACCTCCTTGAACAGCAGCTCCGAGCGCGACTACTTCATCTGGATTGATAGAGCGGTTTGGTTCTTTGCCAAAAAGCTTTTGAACTTCTTCGACAATTTTTGGCATACGAGTCTGTCCTCCAACCATAATGATTTCATTGATCTCACCCATTTTAAATGGAGAAGCATCCATAGCGCGCTTTGTAATAGCAATAGATTGCGCTATGAACTCGTCAGCCAATTCTTCAAGCTTGCTCCGGCTCATCTTAAGTAACAAGTGTTGTGGTCCTGCATCGGTAGAAGTGATGAATGGAATATTGATTTCAGTTTCTGGGGTGGTAGAGAGCTCAATTTTGGCTTTCTCAGCCGCTTCATCGAGTCGCTGTAGTGCCAGAGGATCTTTTGAGACATCTACACCGGATTGCTTTTTGAATTCATCAGCGATCCAATTAATAATTTTCAAATCGATATCGCGTCCACCCATAAGTGAATCTCCGTCAGTAGACTTCACCTCAATCACATCTTCAGTCACTTCCAAAACAGAGACATCGAATGTTCCACCCCCAAAGTCGTAAACAACTATTTTTTCATTTTTCTTTGTATTAAATCCGTACGCGAGAGCAGCAGCCGTTGGTTCGTTGATGATACGCTTCACATCAAGACCAGCAATTGCTCCAGCATCTTTGGTCGCCTTTCGTTGTGCGTCATTGAAGTATGCCGGTACAGTAATAACCGCTTCAGTAATTTTCTCACCAAGCTTGGCTTCAACATCTGTTTTGATTTTCTGAAGGATCATCGCCGAGATTTCTTCTGGACGGTAAT
Source organism: Minisyncoccota bacterium (assembly GCA_031401615.1). Taxonomy (GTDB): domain Bacteria; phylum Patescibacteriota; class Minisyncoccia; order Phycocordibacterales; family UBA9973; genus UBA4124. The sequence goes on from JANNRS010000006.1 coordinate 20,537, forward strand.
AATTGCCTGCCAGACCTCCGGGAGCAGGCTGGTCTCCAAGTTTAATAAGTACTCCACCATCTGGACCTTTTGAAACAGCAAATGGTGAAGTCTTGATAACTTTCGCCATACCTTCATCATCAAACTTATGTCCCATAAAACGCTTGATACCGTAGAGAGTATTTTGCGGATTAGTTACCGCTTGGCGCTTAGCAAGAAGCCCAACTAGCCTGTCGCCATTTTTGCCAATAGCAACAATAGAAGGCGTAGTTCGAGCCCCTTCGATATTTTCAATAATTTTTGGCTGTCCACCTTCGATGATAGAAACAGCGCTGTTTGTAGTCCCAAGGTCAATTCCAATGATTTTTCCCATAATTGTTGTTACTCGCTTAAATTAATAATTTTTCAAATAAAAAGTCGTAAAATCAAGTATTTCAGTTACTTGGGTGTCGGACACCCAAGTAAATCGTAAATTTCGCGACCGCGAAATACTTGTATGTATATAATATACCTGATACCATATTCTTATGTCAACAAGTAGTGGATTCTCCAAGAAAATATTGAAATTATTAGCTGAAAAACCAGCTATTTCACTACCTGAACTGGTAGGACGAGTTCACCCCCAAAAGGCAGAAAAAAGTGCTGTAACAGCCATTTCTCGCTCTTTAAAAGGGCTTCGAGATACTGGGCTCATTGAGCAGTCCTTCTCTGGGCAAAATGAATACGCTCGCCTGACAAAAGACGGTAAAAAGAAGGCTCATAGCCTGAAACTCGATAACGATACAACTCTCGTAGATCCGACTTGGGATGGTAAATGGCGTATCGTACTTCTCGATCTTCCGGAGACTCGAAAAGATGAAAGAGAAGCACTTCGCTATCTCTTAAAGAAAGCCGGATTTATATGTTTGAAAAATAGTGTTTGGATTTCTCCATTCCCCTACGAACATCTCTTCACTAATATTAAAAAAGATTTTGGACTGACCACAGAGCTGATGATATTTGTGACCGATAACCTCGACTCCGAAACCAAACAAGCATTTTTAAAATTGGTAAAATAAACGTAAGCAAGGACTGTCCTTGCTTAAAGATTACTCTTTTTCAAGTGTGTACACAGAAACTCGAGTTGGGCGCAGGACCGAGTCACCAAGCATAAAACCTTTTTGGTGAACTTTAGCTACGGTGTGGTCCTTTGATTTGTCATCTGTTATTTCATCACTAACTCCTTCATGGATAGTTGGATCAAATTTGTCCCCTACTTCTCCAAAGAGTGTGAGGTTGTGTGATTCCAAAGTATTCATCAATTGTTGATAAATATATTCCACACCAGTGCGCCAAGCTGGCTCGACTTTGTCCCAAGCTTCTTTGTTGCTCATAGCCATAGAAAATGAATCAACAACAGGGATAAGGTCTTCTACAAATTTCTCAGCAAATAATGTTTTGAAACGCTTCTTATCTTCATCAGTAGTTTTCTGCAAGTTCGCATAGTCAGCACGAGCGCGTTGCCAGCCATCAAGATATTCTTGTTTTTCTTTTTGCAACTCTTTAATTTGCTCTTGAAGTTTCTTTACTTTATTACCCGCAGAAAGAGCCTCTCCTTCTTCAGTAGATTCCTCGAAGACTACGTCTTCTCCTTCATTTTCAATAGTAATATCTTCATCTTTCATCACGTACGAAACAGGTCGCGGTTCACTTCCTGCTTTAAATTATAGTTAATAATTGAATATATAGGGATATATTATCTGTATCAATATACATAACCGTGACCGCGGTTTAGTACGTGATTCATGCCGTTATTATACTGATTTTTCTCAATAAAAAAAGGCCCACTTAAGTGGGCCTTAGTTTATGAAAGGTCTCTACCTTCAAATCGATTATCAGGCATGTTCACATTTTCATCTCGCGACATAATCTGTTTGAAATGATTATCACATAGATAAGTTGTGTGCTCGTGTGTTCTTGCAAATTTTTCATGCTGTTCTTTTTCGTCGCTTCCCTCGGAATCATCCCAAGGATTTATTTCTTCGATTTTATGTGAAGCTAGATCAGTACAACCTTTTTGCATACACTTTATGCCATAGCATGTTTTAGGTACCATAATATTTTAGTTTGTAATCAAAATAACATTAAAGGTAGATAGAGTCAAATAAAAAAAGCCTTCAAAATTGAAGGCTCACATTGGACAAAGGTCTCTTTCTTCATTGAATTGTAGGCGCCCGCATGCGCCTCGTTGTTCGACAGAACGTCTACTCCTTTGTATGGATCTTAAATTTATTCCTATATTGATTTGTTGTCAAGTAACAAAAAAGTCCCATAAGGGACTTGATTGTTTTTAACGCTTACTCCACTGTGGGGCTTTTCGGGCTTTCTTGAGACCGAATTTACGTCGTTCTTTCATACGAGGATCACGCTTGAGAAAGCCTGCCTTTTTAAGAGTTGTCTTTGTTCCCTCTTCTTCTTTAACTAAGCCTCGAGAAATACCGTGACGAACTGCTTCAGCTTGAGAGTGAATACCTCCACCACTTACTTTAACAGTGATAGTGTAGTGACCTTTTGATTCTAGTGTTGTAAAAGCGTCGTTGATAATCTTTTGGAGTTCTTCAGTTACGAAATAAGTAGCCAAGTCTTTAGCATTGATTTCAAAAGTTTGTTTTGTAGAAGGAGTCATTCGAACACGCGCAGTTGATGTTTTGCGTCGTCCGATAGTCTCTATGTATGTTTTCTTTGTCTTTTCCATATTATTTCTGTATAAAAATTGGTTATTCAGTAACTACCAAGTGCTTCATTAAGTCGCTTTGAAGTTTGTTCTTCGGAAGCATTCCTTTAACTGCTTGAGTTAGGATTTCAGAGTAACCCTTTGTACTGATAACATGCGCCATAGTTGATTGCTTGAGTCCTCCTGGGTATCCTGAGAAAGAGTTATAAGTCTTTTCAAGAAGTTTCTTTTGGTTAGGAATTTTAATCTTTGAGGCGTTTGTAAGGTTGACTGTTACTCCTGGGGTCACGTTTCTGACGAATGAAGTTGTATTTTTGCCCATCAAAAGACTAGCGGCTTCTGTAGCGACTCGTCCTAGTGATTTATTTGTTGCATCTACTGTGTATTCCATAGTTTTATATTTATACAAATTCAATTACAGCCATTTTACTTGCGTCACCTTTGCGCTGTACGAGCTTTGTAATACGAGTGTATCCACCAGCACGGTCAGCAAACTTTGGGGCAACATCAGCAATGAGCTTTTCTACTACTTCAGTGTTGTTATACAAAGAAGAAAGTAGAAGTCTTCGATTTGAAAGAGTTGGATTCTTTGCTTTAGTCACCATTTTCTCAACAGACGGGCGAAGTTCTTTAGCCTTGGCTTCAGTAGTCATGATGCTACCGTGTTCAATTAGGGATGCAGCTAGACCCTTTAGAAGAGCACTTCTTCCATTCTTACTTCGTCCAAATGTTCTGTTTGCGTTGTGGTGTCTCATGGCAGTGGTCTTACATTAGCAAATTAATCCTTAAGTGACAAGTTAAATACTGCCAAAGCTTCTTTGATCTCAGTGATTCCCTTGTCTCCAATACCGTCAATCTCAAGTAGATCTTCTATTTTTTTGCGAGCGATACCTCCAACAGTGCGGATATTGGCAGCAGTTAGAGCATTTAGAGTACGAGTTGAAAGACCAATACCATCAATACGGTTTTTCAAAACATCAGTAACATCTGTTTCTTCTTCATCAACAGGAGCAGAAGCTGTAGCTATCTTCTCAGCCATAACTGGAGCGATAAATGTTGCCTGGATTTCCTCTACTATTTTATTACTGTCAACAGAGATGATAGCTGCTAGCTGTTCTATCATAGTGTTGACTGATTGTTCAAGAGCAACGCGCGGAGTTATAGTCCCATCTGTTTCAATAGTCATGCGGAGTCGGTTGAAGTTGGTCTTGTCCCCTACGCGCATCTCTTCTACGTCGTATGATACGCGTCGGATAGGAGAAAAAATAGCATCGAGGAAAATAGTTCCGATATCAGCTTTACCTTTATGGTGTTGGTCTCTAGGAACAAAACCTAAACCTTTTTCAATAGTTAGTTCAATATTGATAGAAGACTTTCCGGTCACTTCACAAATATATTGATCAGTATTAATAATTTCAACAGCACCATTTGACGAAATATCTTTAGCGGTGACAACTTTTGGCCCTTTTATTGAGAGACTTACCTTTTGAGATTCATCTCCAGTAATAGCAAAACGTACGTTTTTAAGATTTAATAAAATAGTAATAACATCTTCTTTGACGCCGTCGATAGTTGAAAATTCGTGGCTAACACCGTCAATTTTTACAGCAGTAACAGCTGATCCTCGTAGTGAAGATAAGATTATGCGTCGAAGTGAGTTTCCAAGGGTGTATCCGTATCCTGGGACCAGACCGTCTATCTCGTACACACCTTTAGATCCTTCTTCTGATATAGCTTTGGGTTTTGATGGAAGTAATATTGTTTGATGGCTCATGGTTTTAAATAATACAATTATTTTGTAATTTTTGCAACTCTGTGTTCTATTTCGTGTTTATCGACTATAGAACTCAAGTACAGTTTCAAATTTCAGGAATTGCTCATCATTTTTTGGCTTGGCGATTGCCTCGGCTGTCATTTGCTCTGGGGAGAGTTTGAGCCAGCTCGGATATGAGCGATCTTTCATGTTTTTGGCGTAGTCTGTAAATAATGCCGATCCTTTTGATCCCTCTCGTACGGCCACAATATCTCCAGTGTGGATTTGTTGTGAAGGAATGGTCGACTTTTTGCCATTTACTGTAAAGTGTCCGTGAGAAGTCATCTGACGAGCTTGTCTACGAGTTGGAGCAAATCCGAGTCGGTAGACGGTACTATCTAAACGAGTCTCAAGTAGTTCATAAAGTTTATCAGTTACCGGCATACCCTTGGCATGACCGGCAGCTTTAACATAGTTTTGAAGCTGTCTTTCACTGATACCGTAAGTAAATCGAACTCTTTGTTTTTCGAGAAGTTGAAGTCCAAATCCAGACGGAGCCTTTGGACGCTTGGTGTTTGCTCCAGCGCGAACAGTCTTTTGCTCAACCGCGGTAAACTTAGCAGTTTGACACTTTTCAAACACACCTGCTCCCAATCTTCGACACATTTTGTATTTAGCAACTGTTTTCATATTTTATACTCTTCGTGGCTTCTTAGGCTTTGGACCATTGTGCGGTACAGGTGTTCGATCCTTGATTGATAAAAGTTCGATCCCTGGGGCAACAAAGGCTCGGATAAGTGGCTCTCGACCAGAACCGACCCCCTTAACCACTGCGTGAGCTTCTTTGATCCCAGCCGTGATAGCTTTTTCAGCTAAAACCTCTCCTACCTTAGCGGCAGCAAATGGTGTTCCCTTTTTTGCCCCTTTAAATCCAAGGGATCCTGACGAAGACCAAAAAAGAACGTTCCCTTTAAGGTCGCTAACAACAGCCTTGGTATTATTGAAAGTTGATTCGATAGCGAGCATACAAGTAACAAGCTTTTTCTTGGGCGCACGCGCTGTAGCACGAGAGCGCTTGTCAGCGTCCACCAGTTGACCTTCTTGATTTGCAATTCGTTTTTTTCCCATAGGTTATGTTTTACTCTCCTTACGACGACCAGATGCCATAGTATTTCGGACATTTCCTCTAACAGTTCGAGAGTTTGTCTTAGTTCTTTGACCTTTGACCGGAAGTCTTTTCATGTGACGAACCCCACGGTAGCACTTGATATCTTTTAAGCGCTTTACGTTTCCGGCAACTTCACGTTTGAGGTTCCCTTCGATAGTCATTTCCTCTACTAGTTTTCGAATAGCACCTTCTTGTTCGATAGTCAGATCCTTGCTTTTAGTACTTGGAGAAATTTTAACCTTTTTGAGAACTTTATTAGCAGTAGCACTACCAACTCCAAATAAGCTGGTCAGGCCAATATCAACTCTTTTTTCATTTGGGATAGTTATACCGAGGATACGCATATTATTGTTTTTGTTTGTGCTTTGGATTATCGCAAATAACGAGTAAGTGTCGATTGCGCTTAACAATTTTACACTTAGCACACATTTTTTTGACTGTTGATTTTATTTTCATAAAAATAGAAAAGACATAGCTCTTTCCAAGCTGGGCTATTATATACTACTTACATTCTTCTGACAATACGTCCTTTTCCACCATATGGGTCTTGCAAAACCTCAACAGTGTCGCCAATAAGTACTTTAATACGATTGAGTCTCATTTTCCCAGCTAAATAAGCAATCTTGGTCTCGCCGTCATCGAGCTCCACTCTAAACATTGTATTTGGAAGGGCTTCTTGAACGACGCCACGTACTACTAATTGCTGATCTATCATGAGTTACAAAGGATATAATACTATACCTTGTTAGCGAGGTCAACTGTTATTTGAAGTCAACCTTAATTTGACTTTCTTTTTTCGGGAAAAATGGTGACCAAAACGGAATTAGACGATATCTTGCTGAAGAAACTTCAGGTATTTTTGATAAATTAGAATTAAACAGACTTCGTTTTATGCCTAAAAGCGACTCTTTTATTCTTTCTGGAGGTACCTCCGTAATAATAGAACCTTGTCCGCTGACTTGTATAGAAATAGTGTCAGGAACTACTTCTGGATCAGCCGGGACCCCACTCTTTGCTGTTACAGTAAGGTCAGCCAAAGCTGGAATTGCTACAGATGTATAGGAATGTTCACTAAGTGCCTCTTTAGCGATAGCTGATTCAAACAAATCTCTAGGGATAAGGTACGAAACCATAGTCCCTTTTATATAAGCTGGAAATTTTACTCCATCGCCCTCTAATTTCAAACTGTCCATGTCGATAGAAACGAATTGTAAATCTGGATAAGTAATAAGTTGGTGAGGAATTTGAGCCCTAGTTTCCCTTCGAAGTCTTTCGGTCAATTGTGTTTTTAGTGTGTCTAAAACTTGTGGACGCTCAGCCTCAGAAATAGTATGCCTCATGCCAGCCTCTCCTCCCTTAAAAGCCCCGACACTGCGAGCATAAAGCTGTGTTTTCTTTGTTCCGCTATACCCAGAAATGGTAAGAGAAGCTCCTTCAGAGTTTGAGGCCGAACCTGCTTCGCTAGCAATAACAGATATAGATGGTGATGTTCCGGCTATTTTTTTCTTACCATCCATTTTATACCCTGGGATTGTAACGCTTTTTTGAGTTAGATAAGACTTACCATTTTGGGCGTTTAGTCGAGTTCCAATTTTTAAAGTTACAGAATTTTTACTGTACTCGTTAAAAAAAACAACAGAACCCTTGGCTTTACCGTAGACTTCTTTTAACTGTGACCCAAATAAATCTCGACTAATTTCAGCCGTAACAGTCATTGTTTGAAAGGAGAGCCTCTCAGTATCGCTTTCTATTTCATGATTTAATTCGATATTTATTTTATCTAAACTAAAAGGGATTGTCCGTTCTTCTATGTAGACTTTGGCTATAACAAAATAAAAACTTAATATATATAAACCACATAGAACTCCTAAAATAATTGCGATAAAAAAAATACGCTTTTTTCTTTTGTGAGGAGTTTCGGTTAAGACAAACGCTTCAGTAGCAATGTCCTCACTTTTTTCTCCATCTTGTTGTTCACGTCTTATGACATCGTAGAGCTTCATGTAAAGTCATTGTACTACAGGAGCCTAAAAGCAAATAGTGAAGCGATTATTATTGTTTCATCTATTTCACCTGGATCGAGAGAAGATACATGTGCAGAAAGAAGTTCTTGGTTAATATTTATAGGATTTGATGCCGTAGCTGAGACGTGTTGCAGAAAAAGATCTTTCTTCAATATGGTAGAAAAGAAATTATCAAATCGGCGGTCACATATCACATAGGAATTAGAAGGTAGTCTCATAATTAATCCTCCGCCACCTATAATGCCTTGAAAAGCTTTTTGCCAAGTTTCCCCAAAGTTATCAAGGGCTTTTTGAGTAGAGCTAGTTGCTACAACACTCAGTTTGCCTTGTCGAAATGACTCAACTAAAGCCCCAGACTCTAGAGTACTAGCTAT
>JANNRS010000007.1:0-24196 GCA_031401615.1 Minisyncoccota bacterium
GTGCCCGTTGAACCAGAGGTTTGAAGTTGAAATGTTAGTTGGCCAGCTAACCAATGATGGCAGAAGTTTAATGTGCTTTGCTCAAATGGATTGACATTCGCTTTGAAGATTCCTGATTTCAGTTCTGCTAAACTGTAAATAACTCCATTTAGGTTAAGCCATGGTTGTTCTGGCTTCATTTTTTGCCCGACTTTTTTTTCGGTTTGACAAATAGTTCTTTGTACCCAAACGTAACGTCAGTTTTTCGGGTAAATTCAACATCAGTCAAGTCAACGACCACGATCTCAGCTGTGGTGTAAATGAGATTATCCTCCATCAAGTGACCACCAATTGTTTGACCCGTACTATCGGAAACAGAGATATGTAGATGAGATGTTGAATCTGAAAATGTTCCTGTCATGGACACAATTTCAAAGTTGCCCTTTTGTTTTACTCCTTTTTCCTGATTGGCGAAGCGAAGGTGAAACTGAATCAAACTGCCCACGCAAGTAACAATGGCTATTTTTATAACACCATGAGTGTTTGTGATGGAAAGTGTGAATACTATCCAGCTCCACGTGATAAAGAGATTAAAAACCCAAACACTAGAACAACTGGTGGATATAAACCTCTGTCGGAAAAGATAGTAGACTCTTTTGATCCACAAAAAATATTTAAACCAAGTACCCTTAGTAGTACGGCTACCCTAACCAAAAATACCAGAGAGGATAAGGCTACTGGTGGTTTTAATGCCAGTGGTATAAACAACAACATAGAGACATCAAAAACTTTAGGTATATATGATAGTGATTACGCTATCTACTTTTTAATAGTTAGTATTATCGCTGCTATCATTATGCTTGCCATGGCCAAGATGTTCTTCGGTGTCATGTTTATGTTTGTCGGGCGAGTCGTTGGACTTTATATGACTATGATTTTCTCACCTTTTGCTGTCCTAACTCGTGGAGGCATGCCACTAGTAGGCAACATCAAAGAACTCTCATGGGATACGTGGCTGAAAGATCTAACAAATTATGCTCTTTTGGCTCCTATCTTTGTGTTCTTCCTTTATATAATTTACGCTTTCATCAATTCAGACTTTCTAAGTATTCTTAATTTAAGAGAAAGTGATGGTTTTATGGATACTGTTATTACTATAGCTGTTCCAATGATCATCATCTACATGCTTATTGCTCAAGGAGTAGGTATTGCCAAAAAATATGCGGGTAAGGCTGGAGAAATGATCCAGGGATTTGCTTCAAAAGCGACAGGTCTTATTGGTGGAGCAGCTCTTGGGGTAGGAGCTCTTACTGGTGCTAGAGTAATCGGAGGTGCAGCCAAAGCTGTTAACGAATCTAAGGCCGGCAGATGGCTTCGTGATAAAGCTCCAGATAGTGCCATCGCTCGAATGTCTCTAAGAGGATTAGATAAAGCAGCAAAAAGTTCTTGGGATGTTAGACAATCAGAATTAGGAAAATCAGGACTTAAGAGTTTAGGTATAAACTCAAACCCAAAAGGTTTAAATGCTTTAGCAGGCATCGGACTAGGTTTAGGTACAGATCAGCGTAAGGGTGGATTTGAAGCTGATGTAAAACGCCGAAAAGAAGATAAGGTAAAGACAGGAAAGTTATTTGAGGAAAAAATGTCAGATCCTCAAATTGATGCTTATAACAAAAGGCAGAATAAAAAATATGAGGATAAGAAAAATAAAATAGAGGAAGAGGCACTAATGAAAAAGGATAATCTTAACAAGAAAGAACTTGAAGATCTAAAAAAGACAAATCCTACATCTTACAACACTAAAAAAGCTGAAGCTTTAGCAGCTACTCCTTCAGCACAAACTGAAATTGACAACATTGCTAAACCAAAAGAAATGAAATCATCAAAAGAGGTGAATACAGATAGAAAGAAACAGTATGTTAGTAACCTAGCAAGTGGTAGTTTCCTTGGAAAGGTGCCTGTTGTTGGGACATTAGTGGGCGCTGGAGTACGTGACAGAGGAGACCAAGAAGCGTCCAAAGAAATTAAGAAAGAAGTTGAAAAAGGAGAGAAAGAAGCTATCAAGAAAGCGGCAACAGAGAAGTTGGTGAGTGACCTGGGGGATAAATTGGAAAAACTAGAAGGAAAAGATGGGCTCGGAGGAGAATTGAAAAAGTTTAATGAAAACTTAAGTGCTATTTTGACAGAAGAGGCTTCCCAGCATGGCGACTTTAGAGGTAGAGATATAAAAACTCTAACCTCGGAAGAAAAGTTTGAGCTCGTAGAAAGACGAGAGACTCGCATGGCGGGACGTCTTGGAGTGCTTGAAGCAGACCATGCTAAAGCTATTGAGGAATATAAAAAGAATAATACCCCTCAAAACAAAGCGAATTTAGTTAATGCGGTTAAAGCAATGAAAGAAGAAGAAAAGAGAATTTCTAAAGCTAGAGATTTGATGGAAAAATCAAGTAAAACAGAAGGGGATATTGTAAAAACAAAAAAAGATAAACTTCAGGCTGAAGAGCGTCTTGAAAATATGGAATATAGAAAAGAAAGAAAAGAAAGTGAGGAAAAGAAAAATAAAGGGGGTGACACAAAAGAAAAACCTGCTGCTGAAGCTAAACCTAAAGATGAGACAAAATAATGAATGACATAGATACAACAGAAATTAATTTTGAGGATGTACCAGAAGAGGTTGTAGATTTCTTGTGTTCAACAGAGTATAAAGATAAAGTTGGCAAACTCTCAGATATGTTTTATTTATCAGAAGATAATAAGAGGTTACTTGATGGATGTATTGCTGGACTACTTACCCAAACAATGTCTGACGATGAAGTTAATAACATCTTGAGGGGTGTAATTAGTACGCCTGAGCTTGTAGAATCTCTCCGTAAAGAAATTGACAAAGAGTTTATTGTTTCTGCATACAGCTCGGTAAGAATGTCGTTAGAAGAGGATGAGTTAGAAGAGAGTCTGGAAAAAACAATTACCTCATTAAATCAAAACGATAATATAGAGGAGTCTAAAAAAGTTGAAGCCCCATCTCCTATGCAAGCTCTTGCCAATATCCAAGAACGTTTAACTAAACCTTCTACTATCGCTCCAATTACTCGTGACTACAGCGTAACAAGACCCGTAGAAACAAATATTCCTAAGGCAGATACTATTCCTAGAGCTCCTTCTTTGGACATTTACCGAGAAGCACCTGATAAATAGATTAAATTTAAGCCTAGCCGTATAGTATACTTACACTACGACTATGCAGTTCAAGGTTCCACAATTCATCGATATGGAAGACAAGGTGTTTGGCAATTTGTCATTCAAACAGTTTGTTTATTTGGCTGGGGGTGGGGGACTTTCTTATATAGCTATTAAACTACTCCCTATATATCTCGCCATAATATTGGTGCCTGCACTTGTTGCTCTAGCTCTGGCTTTAACATTCATCAAAATAAACGGCAAACCTTTTTCTCATGCTTTAGAGTCATATGTAAGATATCATTCAAAATCACGCCTTTATCTTTGGAAAAAAGAATTTGCAAAAGAAAAAGAACCTACCAAAGAACTCCCTGCTAAAACTATTCGTGATACACTCACTGAGAGTAAACTTAAAACACTTTCTTGGAGTTTGGACGTTATTGATTCTAAAAAGAAAGAATAGAGCACACTATTATGGCCCCAAAAAGTAGCCCCACCCAACAATTTGTCCCCGTTAAAGAAATCAGAGATGGTATCGTTGTTCTCAAAGACGATACTTTGGTGACAATAGTCCTTGTTTCTTCTATAAATATCAGCTTAAAGTCCTACGAGGAACAACGAGCTGTGCTTTCTCAGTTTCAAAACTTTCTCAATACCCTAGACTTTCCACTGCAAATAGTTATTCAATCTCGCAGATATGATGTCAGACCATATATAATGACCCTTGAAAACAGGCTCAAGGTTCAAACTGAACCACTACTTCGTGTCCAGACCCAAGAATATATCCAATTTATCCAAACATTTACTGAGGAAGTAAATGTTATGCGTAAAAACTTTTTTGTGGTTGTTCCGTACAACCCAGCAATTATTAGCCAAAGTAGCGGACTTGGAAAGATTTTTTCTTTCTTTACTAAAAAACAAACCAACGCTGACCTAACTGCTAGCTTTGAAGAGCAAAGAACTCAGCTCGAACAACGAACTTCTGTTGTAGAGCAAGGACTATCGCGACTTGGTCTTCGAGTAGCCCAACTCGGCACCCAAGAAGTTATTGAGTTACTTTATAAAACATTTAACCCAGGAGAAGCCACTGTCCATACAGGGAAAGATTGAGTCGAAGTTCTATAACTTTAAGAACTTCCTGTAGTATACTTAGTCTACTATGGGACTTTTTGGCTCTAAAGAAAAAACTTCGCCATCCACCCTATCTAGCGGAGGACAAAAAAACTTACCAGTTCTACCTGAAGAAGCTTATTCTTGGGCAACAACTGAGTTGGCAGACAATATCGCCCCTTCAGCTATTGAAATTACCCCAAAATCAATGCGTATCGGGGATAAGATCGTTCGCACATTTTTTGTCATCTCTTATCCAAGATACCTCAATGATAACTGGCTGACACCGATCATCAACCTAGATAAAGTCTTTGATATCTCTATTTATATCAACCCCATTGAAACATCAGAGCTTTTGAAACATTTTCAAAAAAAGATAGCTGAAGTCGAAAGTCAGATCATGGTTAGGCAACAAAAAGGTTTAGTGCGTGACCCCATGCTCGATACTGCCTACCAAGACCTGGAAGAACTTCGAGATAGTTTGACCCAAGCCCAAGAAAAAATGTTTAACGTCGGTTTTTATATAAGTGTCTATGCAGACAATGAAACTGACCTGTTCCGAACAGAAAGCGAGATCCGCTCGATGCTTGAGTCAAAGCTAATTTATATAAAACCAACTCTTTTCCAAGAAGAAGATGGTTTTAAGACTATTACCCCTCTAGGAATTGATATGTTAAATGTCACTCAGAAACTCAACTCTGAACCTATTTCTAGTATGTTTCCATTTGTATCTTTTGACTTAACTTCAGACGAGGGAATACTCTACGGCGTGAATCGTCACAATTCTTCTTTGGTTATTTTTGATCGCTTTTCTCTTGAGAACTACAACTCTATTATTTTTGCCAAGTCCGGTGCAGGAAAATCTTTTGCTACCAAGCTAGAAATCATTCGTACTCTCATGTTTGATACTGATGTTATTGTTATAGATCCGGAGCGAGAATATGAATACTTAGCTGAATCAGTTGGCGGAAGGTACTTCAATATTTCTCTTTCTTCAGATAACCATATCAACCCTTTTGACCTACCGATACCTCGAGAAGATGAGGCACCAGCTGATGTGCTTCGTAGTAACATCATCAATCTTGTGGGACTATTTAGAATTATGCTCGGAGGGCTAACTCCTGAAGAAGACTCTATTATTGATCGAGCAATCACTGAAACTTATGAGCTCAAAGATATCGGTGTCGATTCTGATTTCTCTAGTATCGAGCCACCACTCCTATCTGACTTTGAAATGGTGCTCTCTGGTATGGAGGGAAGTGAGTCCATTTTGCAAAGATTAGCGAAGTATACTAAAGGTTCTTGGGCAAGCTTTATCAACCAACCAACAAATGTCGATATCAATAAAAAGTTTGTGGTCTTTTCTGTAAGAGATATGGAAGACGATCTCAAGCCAGCAGCGATGTATATAGTGACTCATTTCATCTGGAATGCTGTTCGCAAAGAACTCCGAAAGCGTCTTTTGATTGTGGATGAGGCTTGGTGGATGATGAAAAGTGACGATACAGCTTCATTCTTGTATTCTATTGCTAAAAGAGGACGAAAATACTACCTTGGACTCTGTACTATCACTCAAGACGTGGGGGACTTCATGAAAAGTCCTTACGGGATAGCGATTGTCACCAACTCTTCTATTCAGCTCCTATTGAAACAGTCGGCCAGTAACATAGATGTCCTCCAAAAGACCTTCAACCTAACTGACGAAGAAAAGTATCTATTGATAGAATCTGGTGTAGGAGAGGGGATATTCTTTGCTGGACTTAAGCATGTGGCTATAAAGATTATTGCTTCTTACACAGAAGAGCAAATTGTGACCTCTGATCCATCCCAAATACTCGCTATTAAAAAAGCCAAGCAGGAGTTCAAAGAAAAACAAGGCCAACTGTAGTTTCTGTGTTTTGGCATACTCTACAAGCACCTTTGGTGATATAATTTGTATTATGTATCGAACCTTCTTTTTAGTTAGTGTCCTTGGGATATTTTTGATAACTCCAACCTTTGCCCAATTTGGCGACACTAGTTTGGGTTCTGATATCGCCATCAGTGCTATACCTACAAACCCACAACCACTGGAGCCAGTAATTTTAGAAATCAAAAGTTATAGTACTGATCTAAACCAAGCAACAATAGTCTGGCGCTACAACGGTAAAATAGTTTCCTCTGGTATTGGTAGGATCAGAATAAATGTTTTAGCACCAAGTGCCAATAGTGCTGGCCTAATAACAGCAACAGTTAGTGGTACCGGTTTCGCAGCTAGTTCTACTGCTATAGACCTGCGAACCGCAAAAATAGATCTTCTTTGGGAAGCTGCCGATTCATATACTCCCGCCTTCTACAAAGGAAAAGCAATGTTTTCTCCAAATGGACTATTGCGTGTGACAGCCATTCCGGCTAGAAGTGCCCCAAAAAACCTATCTTTCGAATGGTCTCGAAATGACAGTGTTATACAAAGTGCTTCTGGTTACAATAAAAATAGTATAACTTTTAGAAATGAGACCCTAAAGCAACAAGAACTTATATCTGTCAGCGCCCAAAGTGGTTTCTTTGGTGGAAATAATACAATTACACTTTCCCCTGGAAACCCACAGATAGTGCTCTACAAAAAAACAGAAGGCTTTGTCGACTATAACAATGGTTATTTATCAACAATTGCAACAGGAGACCCTGGTATCACACTTCGTTTTGAGCCATACTTTTTCTCAACACCACAAGGTATAGATAAAAACTTAGTCTTTGATATAAAAAATAACGACAACCAGCTCTATGGTGATCAAAAACAAAACGAGATTAGCCTCTCTCGACCAGACAACGGGGGACAAAGCGCTATCCAGGTTGGCGTAAATACCATTGTCTATAGTTTACAAAATGCATTGAGACAGTTTAATATTATATTTAACTAAAAACATGAAACTAGTATTTAAAATAAGTCTCATAGCTCTTTCATTAATAATATTGTTTATTGGTGTTCAAAAATCCTTTGCTCAAACACCGACATACACACTAACCACTACTGTTAGTGGAACAACTGTCACAGCTACAGCTACTAGCACCGGTTCATCTAGTAATCTTGCTGGGTTAAAAATAATTATTAAGACAGAGCCTTTCCTTGGTGCGGCTATATGTAAAGGGGTTGTTGCCCCGCTAGATTGTACCAACCAACCAGAAAAAGTAATCTCTGGAAATAAAATTACCTGGACAATAAAAAATTTAATTGGCGGGACAAATTATTACTTTAGAGCAGAAGAAGCTCCAGAAGAAATTTCTCCTGCCGTTTCAAATGTGGTTGAGCTTAAAACAGGCGCAGATACTATAGACGCTAAATGGCCACTTGGTTCTGTTAGTGATGGCACAACTATCTATATTGACGGAAAAATAAACAACCCCAATATCAATGATTTTACTGTTGTATTGCAATATACTACTACTCCCCCTAACGATAAATTAAAATCTATTGATAAGGCACTCCCGGTAGCAGCAAAAGAAGTTCAGGCTCAAGAAAATAATACCAATAATGCTGTAAAGAGGATTGGAGTTGATGGTACTTATGGTTTTAAACTAATTGATCTAACTCCGAACACTCCTTACTCATTTAGACAAATTATAACTACCAAAGCTGGAGCTGAAGAAATAAAAGTTGGATCTTTCACCTCTAATAGAGGAATAACGCCTGAAAATTCTGCTAGTCAAACAAAAACTGACCAAGAGCGTAGTTATACACTTCTCGCCCCACTCCCTGGTCTAAGTGTTGTTCTCGACAACGATCTGTGTCGTGAATACTTAGCCCAAGGCAAACCTGTTCCAGGAGGAAGTTGCGATAATCAAATTAGCTATTTTATTAATTTATTAATTACACTACTTATAGGTATTTCAGTTGTAGTGTTGGTGGTTAAAATAATATTTGAAGGTTACCAATACATGGTAACCGATATACCGTTTATCAAGGCCAGTGCCAAGAGTAAGCTCTTTGAGTCATTCTTTGGTCTACTTCTAGCAATGGCTTCATATTTGATATTAAACACCATTAACCCTAGATTGGTCTCTACTGAATTAAATGTTGCTGGAATAGACATAAGTACGGAAAGAGAGGAGGAGCTTGATGGGGAAGGACAATCAACCATTGGTGGCTCAGTGATAAAAATTACGAAATCAAAAATTAAGTATGATAAGGCTTATACCAATTTACTTGCTTGTGCAGGCCAAGGAGGAAGCCAGTCTTCACCAAATGTTGCTACCTGTACAAAATATTCTACAAATATAACAAGTTCCGCTTATGGGAAATATATTGAAAAAGGTTTCTCTGAAAAAATAAACAGCCTAAACACTGCGCTTCAATCAAAAAATATTACATGGAGAATTACAGAGGCTTGGCCTGCAACTCCAGGAAGAGACCATAAGGCAACCTGTCATAAAATTGGGTTATGTATTGATATGAACCACACAAGTGGATCTGGTTCAAACCAAAACCCCACAGTTGCTCAAGTTAAGGCAGTTGTTGAGACCGCCGCTAGTTTAGGTATGTGTGCTCAATATGAAATACTAAATAACTCAACATTAAACAACCAATTAGTCGCTGCAGGTCTGGGGAAAAATGTTATTTTCTTTAATGGCAAGTGGATATCAGCGAATCACTATTCTCTTTATAATGGTAGCTGTAAATAATATAGTACAATTGTTACATGCGTAAACGAATCATAATTTTAATCCTTATACTTCTACTCGGTGGGGGAGCTTGGTATTTTTATAGTAAATCAAAAGCCACAACACCCGGCGACCCTAATTCTGGATTCAAATCTTTTTTTCCTTTTGGTGACAATGTAAATAACGAAAATCCAGACGGCACCATCACACAAGATAGTCAAAACGGTGTTGTAAGTACCGTACCCCAAAAGAAATCTTCATTTAAACAGCTTACTTCACACACCGTCTCCGGCTATAGTGCTTTTACTACTTCTACTGTTGTCACTACTCCATCTACTTTACCAAAAGGGAAGCCTGCAGTCGAAACTATTGTTGAAAATGTTTTGCGGTATGTTTCTAGAAATAGTGGTTATGTTTATGAAATAAAAGATGGCGGGACACCTATACAAATCAGTAACATTTACGCTGCCAATATTTATGAAGCTTACTTTGCTGACAAAGGAAGGACTGCTATTTTGCGTTTTCTGCGCGATGATGCAAAAACTATTGCTTCATATGCAGTACCTATTCCCGAGAAAAATATCGATGGTACTAGAACTCAAAAAGACGGAAGTTATTTACCAGACGGTATATCTAGTATGGCTGTTTCACCAGATGGCACTACAATAGCTAGAATAACCCTAGACAGCGGTACCGCTGTACTCTCTAGTACCACATCAACAAATGCCAATAGACGTGAATTAGTACGTAGCCCTTTTCGTGAATGGTTAGTCTATTGGGGTGGAGAGAAAGATATTTATTTACAAAGCAAGGCTTCTGGAACAGTTGATGGTTTTCTTTACCAAGTGGACCAAGTTAACAAACGCCTAACTAGAGTTCTGGGTAATATCAAAGGTCTAACAACTTCTGTCAGTCCTAATGGTACATATATACTTTACTCTGAAAGTAATACTCGAGGATTTTCAACAAAACTGCTCACTGTAAAGACTGGTGTTGTTCGAAGTGTTGGAAACTCTATTTTACCTGAGAAATGTGTGTGGCTCAAAGACGAAAATCTTATTTGTGCTGGAGGTGGAACAATACCTGAGGGGAACTATCCTGACACCTGGTATGCTGGAACGACAGATTTTTCTGACCAAGTATTTCGTATTTATACATCAGCCAATGTTTTTGATGTGATTCACAGCCCCACAGAAGGTGAGTCTTTCGATATGACAAACCTCCAAGTTCATGAAGAGCTTGGTTTACTTTATTTTATAGATAAACAAAGTGGTATTTTGTGGCAGTTTAGCTTTTAAGGTTTTACAGAGAGTTTCAGTGATTTTCGGAAATAGAGTTCTTGACCAATTGAGAAGAGGTTGGTAATAACCCAGTATAGTGCCACCGCGGAAGCTAGTTTGGCTGAGATAAAGATAATAATGATCGGGAGGATATATTTTGTCTGCATTGATAAACTTTTTGTGAACTGTGCCTGAAAACCGGTACCTGTAGTCTCTGGTGGTTTTGGCATTAGAAACGCTTGTACGGCTTGAGTAATACCAGCCAAAATAGCAAAAGGTAAAAATGGTTTAGTAATATCAATCAACCCTAAAAACATATTTTTCAGTCCTTCAGTACTGAGAGAACTATATAGATGTGTTGGCTGATCTATCCCTCTGATAAAAGCAAAGTAGAGTGCAAACAAAATAGGAAGTTGAATCAAAATATAAAGACACCCTGAAAAAGGATTTATTTTTTCAGTTTTATATAAAGCAAACTGTTCTTTGGATTCTTGTTCCTTTGAAAGACCACGAGCTTTTATAGCATCGAGTTTTGGTTGAAGCGCCCGCATTTTATATTGGCTGACGATGCTCTTTTTACTAAGTGGCATCAAAATGAAGCGGATCAAGATGGTTAAAATAACCACCGCCAACCCAACGTCTTTTAGTGCTATGTGCTGAGCAATAAAAACAAGTGCGTTGTAAATTGGTTCGTATAAAAATGTGTTCCAAAGTGTATTCATGGCTCTTATTGTACGTTGTTTACAAAAAATGGCAATTTTAGCTTGAGATGCTACACTTTATGGAGATTTATGACCGATGAAGAGAAAAAACAGAAAATAGAGGAAATATATGAGGAAGCAAGGCTGAAGCTCTTGGAGTTAGAAGCCCGACAAAAAGATGTGATTGCGGGGTATTTCAAGCAGATCGAAGAGAAAAAAATAGAGGCACTTAAGCAAGAAATTACTAATTCATTTTAATATTTATGGAAAACGAAAAAGATTTGCTCAATAAGGACCTGGAGGCGACAGAAGACGCTGTGGGACTTGAAAAACTGAAAGAAGATGCCGAACTCTTAGGACACGAAGATATCGTAGCGCGTGCTCAAGAAAAAATAGACGCAATTAATACCAAAACACAAGAGATGACCGCGGAAGCCGACACACAGATTGAACGTGCAGCAGAGCGAGGTGGTGATTCTTCAGAACTAGCAATGGAAGTTGCCCCTATTCAAGAAGAACTAAGGGTAGTCCAAGAAGAAACAGTTGAGAAAATCAGTGCCGTTGAAAACAGTGAGCCAACCCGAACAGAAACAGTATTGAATGCTATGCAACATTTTGAGGAAGCAGAAATAAACGGCTCAAATATCGATGCTTACCACGCATGGCTCGAACGGGCAGTAAAAGAAGGTATTCCTTTTGATGAAACTAGAACAAGGGCCTACCTAGATAAGGCAGTAGAATCGGGTATTGTTAGTTCAAATTACTCTCTTGAAAACATGGATAATTGGCTCGCAGCACAAGAAGCTGAGTCAAGACTGGGAAAATCTATTAATGTAAGCCCAGAAGAA
Organism: Minisyncoccota bacterium; assembly: GCA_031401615.1. Classification (GTDB taxonomy): domain Bacteria; phylum Patescibacteriota; class Minisyncoccia; order Phycocordibacterales; family UBA9973; genus UBA4124. The sequence goes on from JANNRS010000007.1 coordinate 11,734, forward strand.
TTCCAAAAAATTGCACAAGAATACATAGCGGCTAACATAAAAGCAGGCTTTACAATGAGCTATTTGTTGTCTAATACACTAGGAGGCTATATCAATGAAAACTATAACAAAATACCTCGTGCAAAACTACTTCCATTAATAGAACAGTTTGGTGATGAAGAGGGTGGATCAAAACAGAGATATAGAGAACAAGTCGAAAAATATGGAATTGATGAAATTGAAAACACTACTGAAAAAGGTGGGTTGTATGATTCCGAGGAATATAAGACTTTTTTTGATTTAAATAAAAAAAGGAGAGAAGAGGAAGAAACGCTTTTTGAGGAATATCTAAAAATTCCATTCAGAATGCGAACTCGTGGATCATTTTATCTCCATGAATCATCAGATGCAAATAACTACATACCTGACCTGAAAGCAACTAATGCTCCTGAAGGGTTGATTAAAAGGTTTGAGGAATTTAATAAGAATTTTGTAGAACCAGTAAATCAAGCTAAAGAAGTCTTTGAGGGAAAAAGAAAACAGTCGGGAATAACGACTGAACCTAATAATTATCCTGATACAAGAAAGATTACCTATGACCCAGCAGAGCCTGATGTAAAAATGGCAACAGTATAAATAGCTTTAAGGTAAATCCACACGAGGTTCATTTCCTGGGTGACAACGACCAATACGGTTAATTGTTTTTCCGAAAGCCCTAAAAAAGGAATATTTTTTGAAACACTCTATTCCATATTCTGAACAGGTCGGATAAAAAATACAGCTTGGTTTCGGATATCCTGGTAAGTAGCGCAATATTCCAACAGAGGGAGACAGAGCCCATCTATATATGAAAATTAAACCAATAATCGCCTTATTTGGTAGTTTTTTTAAGAAGTTCATGAAATAGTGTTTTTAACTCTTGATAATCAAGGGTTGGGGCTTGTTTTGAAACATATAGAATATACTCATTTTGATCAGAAACAGCCTTAAAATAGGTATTAAGTAGACTGTAGAGCCTTCTTTTGAGTTTATTACGGTAAACGGCCCTTTTCTCGTGTTTTGATGAAATGACAATAGAGGCTTGCCCCGATACGGCGTGGGTCTTGTTTTTAGGGCTTTTTTTATACTTTAGTGTTCCTAACTGGTTAAATACTGTTTTTATCTCTTTTGAAGCTAAAAACAGGTTAAAATCATTACGAGAGAGCCGTTTTTGTGACGGCAACATAACTAAACAGTTACCTTAGAGCGACCCTTACGGCGCCTTGCTAATATAACCTTTCGGCCAGTTGGGGTAGAGCTTCGGACTAAAAATCCGTGAGTTTTCGCTCTTTTTCTCTTTTTTGGTTGGTATGTTTGAGACATCGCAGTGGAGACACTATACACAAAAGACTGAGTTTAATCAAGCCCTTACACATATAGGGAATACTGTTATAATCAACACTATCCACAGATTATTAACAGTTTTAGTTTATCGACAAGGCGTCGTATTATTGAGTTATTAATGAGCACAGATATCACACAACTTTGGAATAGTTGTCTTGAGGACATAAAAAAAGAGGTGACACTGGGCCACTTTAACACCTGGTTTAAAAACACTGTTTTATTACGAGAAGACGACGGAATCGTCTTTATTGGTGTTCCTAATGATTTTATAAAGGAGTGGATGGTTACAAAGTATCAAAAATTGATTTTAAAGAGTTTAGTATCTTCAGCAGACCATATTCGTGGTGTTGAGTTTATTATTAGTCGTATTGCACCACAAGAACAAAATAATTCAATTTCTGAGATTCAAAAAAGTTCAGAACTACCAATGCATGATCTATATATCAACCGTGATGATAATCTAAATCCAAGATATATATTTGATAAATTTATTGTTGGCTCCTTCAATGAGCTTGCTTATGCTGCCGCCCAAGCAGTTGTTAAGAGGCCACAACAAGCCTACAACCCACTATTTATCTATGGGGCTAGTGGTCTTGGAAAAACACACCTTATTCAAGCTATAGGGAATGAAATTAAAAAAGACTTTCCTGAAAAAAAGGTTTTATATATTACCTTGGAGCGATTTATGAATGACTATGTTTCATCTGTTCAAAATAGTCGTTCAGTTCCGTTTCGAGAAAAGTATAGAAAGTTTGATGTTTTAATTATTGATGATATTCAGTTCATTTCTGGAAAAGACGGTACTCAAAATGAACTTTTCCATCTTTTTAATACTCTCTATGAGCAAGGTAAAAATATTATTTTTTCTTCTGATAAACACCCAAATCATATTATTGGCCTTGAAGATCGTCTTAAAACTAGATTTAATGCTGGTATGACAATAGATATTCAAGAACCTGATCTAGAGAGTCGTATGGCTATTATTAAAGATAAAACATCTAACCAAGAAATCCCCCTAGAACCAGAAGTACTCTCATATATTGCCTCTTCTATTACTGGTAGTATTAGAGAAATAGAAGGGATTCTTAATATTATAAGAATGCATAGTGAAATGAAACAAAAACCTGTTTCTCTAACAGAGATTAAACAATTAGTTAGAAATAGTGTTAAACCAAAAAAGATTATTTCAATAGAAAACATAGTTAAACAAATTTCAGAATACTATAATCTTAATGAAAGTATTGTTTATGAAAAAACAAGACGTAAAGAGATTGTTAAGGCTAGACAAATGATTATGTTTGTTTTAAGAGAAGATTTTAATGAGTCTTATCCATCTATAGGGTCTAAGCTAGGAGGAAAAGATCACACAACAGTTATTCATTCTTATGAAAAAATAAAAAATGAATTATTAACAAATCCACACCTTATGAAAGAATTAGATGATATAAGAATAATGTTTAAATAATGTTAATAAGATGGTGTATAAAAAAGTATAAGTTATAAATAAAAATATTATGAAAATATTTAAAGAAAATATAATAAAAGTAATACACAAGGGTAATTTTATAAATACCTTTATGTATAAAACTAATATATACATATCCACAACCAACACCTCTTTAGAAGTTTTATTAATATCTTTATAAAAAATATGAAATTACAGTGTAAAACTGAACAATTAAAAAATGCTGTTAATTTAGCAGAGAGAATGACTGGTAAAAACTTAAGTTTACCAACCCTCCATGCTATTTTACTTATTGCAACAGGTAAAAGTCTTAAAATAAGATCTACTAATTTGGCGGTAGGTATAGAAATTGAAATACCTGCATCTATTGAAACAGAAGGAATTGTACTTATAAAAGGTGAAGTTTTATCGAATGTAATAAGTAATATTTTAGGTAAAAACGATGTATCTTTGGTTTTAGACCACGAGAATTTAATTATTAGCACTGAAACCAATAAAACATTAATAAAATGTTTACCACAAGAAGAATTTCCAACACTCCCAATAGTTGAAGGGGAATCATTTGAAATTAAGAGTAGTTTAATACAAGAAGGTATTCGTTCGGTATATTTTTGTACAGCTAATACTGAAATAAAACCAGAAATTGCTAGTATTTTTATATATACAGAACAAGAACATTTTGTTTTTGTAGCCACAGATTCATTTAGACTTGCTGAGAAAAAGATAAAATCAAAAAACATTCCAGATATTTCAAAAATATTAATACCTTATAAAAGTATAGCTGATGTACTTAGAGTATTAGATTTATTTACTGGAGATATAAGAATTTCTTTTAATAGAAACCAATTATCATTATCTGGAAATGGGGTGTATTTTACAACCAGACTTATAGATGGAGCTTTCCCAGAGTATAAAATAATTATTCCTAAAGAAGAAAAAACAAAAGTAATAGTTATGAAACAAGAACTATTATCAACACTAAGACTCTCAACAATATTTGCTGATAAATTTTTTCAAGTAATTTTTTCTGTAAAACCTCAAGAAAAGAAGGTTGTAGTTGATTCAAAAAACACAGATATTGGTTCATCTTTATCTTCTATTGATGCTGTTATTGAAGGGGAACCAATAGAGGTTTCTTTTAATTTAAAATATTTCTTAGATGTTTTTCAGGCTATACAAAATGATAGTGTCTCAATTTCTTTTACAGAACCAAATAAACCTATTATTATTAAAGGAATTCAAGATCCATCATTTATTTATCTTTTAATGCCAACAAATAGATAAATCTTTATGTCTTTATTTCATAGTATTCTTGAAAAATTATCAAAATCTCTTCAAGTAAATGAATTAAATAAAGAAGAAATTACTAAAGATATTAGTAGTATAGTTGGGGTTAATATAAAACCAGATCAAATTAAAATAATAGACGGTAAATTATTATTTTTTGTTTCACCAACAATTAAAACAGTTATTCTTTTAAAGAAAACATTAATACTAAAATCACTAATTAAATATAAAATAAACACTATTGGATAATATTAAAAGTTTGTTCTTTTTGTCCAGTCAAATAAATACTATTTACTCCTACAGCTTTTAATTTATATTCACCAACAGTATAACCATACTCTTTAGGGCTAAAAATAAATCTAAATGGCGAAGACAGTGTTGTTATATAATCATTATTAATAAAAATATCAACAGAGGTTAAACCAAATTGATTTTCATTACTAATTAAAATAGTATTCTTATTTAACATTTTAACCTCGTTAGGTAAACCTTTAATTTGAATATTTGGCTTATTTTGATCTATATGAACATTTTCATAATCAGTAGGAATATCCAACTCTGTTACTATATTATATTTATATTTATTTTGTTCCCACCAAGCTTGTACACCAATATTCCAAAGGTAAAATTGTGGATCACTAGTTGGGTTTGTTGGGGTTCCACCACGAGGGTTTGTCTTATCAACGGAATAAAGAATATCTTGAACATTAGTAACAACGCGTTCCTCTCGAGCCTCAATTGGGGTGTTTTCAGTAGCTAACTTTCCGGTTATTTTATCGATCCAAACAGTCTTATTACCCATCCAAACTCCGCGTAATATTGGCTTTAAATTATTATAATCTGGATCAGGGATTGGTTTTTCAAAAGCAGTTGTTGGATACTTTTTTAATACCTCAATCATAAAATCTTTCCAAGCAGGACCAGAGACGGCTGAACCACCTTTTTTCATTGGCTTATTATCATTATTACCAGACCATACACCAACAACTATTGTTGGTGTATAACCCATTATCCAGGCATCTTTATTGTCATTTGTAGTACCAGTTTTAAAAGCTACCCCTGGTATTGTAAGAGAGCTACCAAAGGTTGGAGACCTGGCAACACCATCAGATAAAATATCGTTAATAGTCAGAGCAATATTTTTATCTAATACAACAGAATCACTAGGTTCAAATTTTTCAACAATATTTCCTTGGCGATCTCTGACAGAGAGTATACCCATTGTATTGTTTTTTATTCCGCTATTTGCAAAGACCCCATAAGCAGTAGTCATATCAAGTAGGGAAACTTCTCCACCACCGAGGACCAATGATAGTCCGTACTTTGATTTATCACCAAGACCTGTAATACCTAAAGATTTTGCAGTAGAGAGGGCGTCATCCAAACCAACCAAGTAAAGCATTTTTACAGCAGGTACGTTTCTTGACTCTGCTAGGGCGCTACGGATAGATATAGGACCCTTAAATAAGCCATCAAAATCATTGGGGTTATAACAAGTTTCAGGATCACTATTACAAGATGTTGAAAATTCTGTTTGAACATCAAAGAGTATTGTCTCTGGGGTATATCCTTTTTGAAAACCAGCAGCATATATAAAAGGCTTAAAAGAAGACCCTGGCTGACGTTTAGCTGTGACTACGTTGTAGGCACCATCAATTGTTTTGTCAAAATAATCTTTTGAACCAACCATAGATAAGATTTGACCTGTTTTAGGATCAACAGCTAAAAGTGCGCTATTTGAAGCATTGTAAGATTTTTGGTTTTCCAAACTTCTCTTCTTTATTATTTCCTCGGCTTTCAGTTGGAGCTCATAATCTAGTGTTGTAGTTATAGTATAACCACCATTTTCCATAACATCCTCCCCATATTTTTGTTGGAGGTAATCTAATACATAAAAAACAAAGTGTGGTGACTTAATACTGTTTTGTGCTTGCGTATTGAATACTACCGCCTCTATCCTTGCGCTATCGTATTGTTCTTTGGTGATATATCCAAGGTCAGCCATTTTCCTCAAGACGGTATTTTTACGTGCCTCAAGTTTATCCTTGTTTTTTCCAAAAGGGGAATAATAGGTTGGAGCTTTTGGAATAGCTGCCATATAAGCAGATTCAGCAACCGAAAGTTCTGAAGAATGTTTATTTAAATAAGCTACAGAAGCTTCTTCTATACCATAAATGGTCCCACCATACGGGTTGTCGTTTAAATAGATTGCTAAGATTTCATCTTTTGAAAATTGTCTTTCAAGTTTTAAAGCTAAAACCCACTCTTTTATTTTTCTAGTAAATGTTTTATCTCTATTTAAAAGAGTATTTTTTATAATTTGCTGGGTGATAGTTGAGCCACCCTGAGACAAGCTTCCTTTAAAAATATTAACCATCATTGCTCGAACAATAGAGGTTGGTCGGATACCGTCATGAGTATAAAAATGTTCATCCTCAATTGCAATTGTTGCCTGTTTAATATTTTCACCCATTTCAGAGAGAGGAATTTCACTACGACGGACACCTTGGTTTATGTCATAAAGAACCACCTCGCCGGTTCGGTCAACTATTTTTGAAGAGTTGGCGATCTTGCGCGCTTCGAAGTTTGAAAGATCTGGAAGTTTAATTAAAGATGCCCAAACTAGGGTTCCGCCAAAGAATATAAATATCCCAGCACAAATGCCGAGAACTATTTTTTTATTAGGTAAATGTCTCATAGGAATATCATATATAATAAAGGATTAAAAAACCACCCCAAAAGTGCTAGAATAACACTATATATGAATATAGACGAACAAATAGAGACACTTATTACAAAAGGGGTTGAAACAATTCTTCCTAGTAAAGACTTTTTAATCAAAGAGCTCTCTTCTGGGCGAAAACTAACTATCTACTGTGGTTTTGATCCAACAGCCCCAACACTCCATATTGGGCACGCCATAACTCTAAGAAAATTGCGACAGTTCCAAGACCTCGGTCATAGAATAATTTTTCTAATAGGAGATTTTACAGCTCGTATTGGAGACCCCGATAAAATGTCAGCACGTAAACCCCTTACTCAAAAGGAAATAAAAATTAACCTCAAACTTTATAAAAAACAAGCATCAAGGTTTATTCGTTTTTCTGGAAGAAATTCTGCACAGATAAAGTTCAATAACTCTTGGCTCGGAAAGATGAAGTTTGCAGAGGTACTAGATCTCGCCTCTCATATGACAGTAGATCAGATGCTCAAGCGCGACATGTTCGCTCGTCGTTTAAAAGAAGAGAAACCTATTTATATTCACGAGTTCATGTACCCACTGATGCAAGGTTATGACAGCGTAGCGATGAATATTGATGGTGAGGTTGGTGGAAATGATCAACTTTTTAATATGTTGGCCGGTAGGACACTACTTAAATCTATAAAAGGAAAGGAGAAGTTTATTATCACTATGAAACTCCTAGAAGATAATATTGGAGAAAAGATGGGTAAAACAACTGGAAACATGATTAGTCTGGTTGATACACCTCAAGATATGTACGGCAAGATTATGAGCTGGACAGACAGTCTTATTGTTCCTGGTTTTGAACTTTGTACAGACAAAACACCTACCGAAGTTGAGATTATTAAAAATGAACTTTCAGGCGGGATAAATCCTCGTGATATTAAGATGCAGTTAGCTTATGAGATAACAAAGATTTGTAGCTCCGATAAAGATGCTAAAAAAGCAAAAGATTCATTTGTCTCCATGTTTCAAAAAAAAGAAAGTACTGATGAAATAAAAGAGGTCTCTATAGGGGGGAGAACGTTTGAAGCTATTTGCCTCGAAGAGGGGCTTGTTGAATCTAAAGGAGAGCTACGCAGACTTATCCAAGATGGTGCGGTTATGAATTTTGATACAAAAGAAAAGATGGTTGACTTGAAGACAAGAGAAATACCAGTCCTAGGAACTTATAAGATAGGTAAAAATAGATTTATTAAAATTATTTAAAGTTTAAAAAGATCGCCGAGCATTTTTGACCAAGATTCTTGAAGGTAAGTAACGACAAAAAAAGAAGGCAAAAAAACTATCGACAAGACGAAGAAAAGTAGTATTTTAAACACTAAAATTATAGTTTTTTCGACAGCTTCCATATGGCTGATACTAACCTATTCTTTTCTATTTGCAACACCCGTGACGAAACCCTTTAAATATTGTCTTTTAGAGTTTGATTTAGGTTCACATGCTAGACTTGAATATATGACTATTGTTATTACTGGCGGTAGCGGTTTTATCGGAACACACCTCTGTAAGCGGCTGGTCAATTCTGGGCACACAGTAATAGTTGTTGATGTTGTGGCACCTCCTTTTACCCACGAGCAATTATTTTTTATTAAGTCCGACATTACGTCAGAACCTTTACCGTATGGTATTTTAGACAAAGCTGATGCTGTAATTAATCTTGTGGGTAAAAGTATTTTTGGAAAATGGACTAATAATCTAAAAACAGAAATAGAACATAGTCGAATTGAAAACACAAAACACATTGTTGAAAGTATTAAAGACTCTCTTAATAAGCCGAAATGTTTTATTTGTGCCTCAGCCATCGGGTTCTATGGAGATACAGGAGAAGTTGTAGTAGATGAACAGTCTCCACAAGGAAAAGGATTTTTGGCAGGAGTTGTCTCTGGTTGGGAATATATGGCTCTAAGCGCTGAAGACTTAGGTGTTCGTGTTGTATGTGTTCGGACTGCTCCAGTTTTAGGAAAAGGGGGCTTTTTGTCGCAGATAATGAAAACAGCCAAGTTTGGTTTTTTATTAAAACTTAAGAAAAAAGATTTTTGGATGTCTTGGATTCATATTGAAGACATAGTGAATACTTATGTGTTTGCTCTTGAAACAACTACAGTTCAAGGGGCTTTCAATGCTTGTTCTCCAGAACCAGTACTTCACAGCAGTTTTATGAAAGGTCTCGGGCATATTTTAAAAAGGAAAGTAGTTGGCGTGTTTCCAAAATATATTGCTAAAAAACTCTTCGGTGAGTTTTTTGAAGAAATTACCAAAAATCAAAGAGTGGCACCAAAGCGTTTAATTGATAAAGGTTTTACTTTTTCTTACCCAACACTAAGTAGCGCCCTTAATCAAATTTTTAAAAAATAAAACAAATATGAAAAGAGAAGATATAATAATAAAAGGTTGGGACGGATATGAACTACTCGACTCAGGTAATGGACGAAAACTAGAACGTTTTGGTTCTATTATTACTGACCGACCCGACCCACAGGTCCTTTGGCAGAAAACTGATACAAAATTTTGGCTCACAGCTCAGGCGCAGTTTCTTTGGGCTCAAAAAGGAGAGCGATGGAAACTCGACAAAAATATTTCTGAGACATGGCCAATTTCTTATAAAAATTTAAGGTTAGAACTATCTTGTAAGGGGTTTAAACATGTTGGTATTTTCCCAGAACACTCTCATCAATGGGATGAAATTATGAATATAGGAGTCAAGAATAAAGGACTCAGAATGCTCAATCTTTTTGGCTACACCGGCGCAGCTAGTATAGCCGCTGCTCTCGCTGGTATGGAGGTAACACACATAGATGCTTCCAAGACGACTATTGCCACAGTAAAGGAGAATATGAAGCTCTCAGGGCTTGCGGACACATCGGTGCGTACGGTGTGTGAAGATACACTAAAGTATGTAAAGCGTCTTATTCAGAGAGAGGAACAATTTGAAGTTATTGTCATGGACCCTCCAGCATTTGGTCGTGGGCCGAAAGGGGAAGTTTGGAAGATAGAAGAATCTCTTGGTGAACTAATGACTCTAATACCACAACTTTTGAGCTCCAAGGTTAAATTGGTAATACTCAATGGTTATGCCTCAGGCTACTCAGCCCGAACCTTTGGAGAAATCTTGTACCAGGTCTTGCCTAGTACAAAAGGGCAAATTATTTACGGTGATATCGGCATAGAACAAAAAAATTCTGACAGGGTACTTACGACAGGTATTTATGCCTGTCTGCGCAGGTAGACGAAGTAGTAGAACAATTAGGAGACACAGCCATGTGCTATAATCTGCCTTTATGCCCAAGAAAAAAACTGTAAAAAAAGCGAAGAAAAAAGTTGCGCCTAAAAACTTGCCTATTTATAAATATCCACGCGACCTAGCGACAAAAAGAGGAGTTAATGGTTTGGGACTTTTTGCTAAGGTGCCGATTAAAAAAGGCGACTGTATCATTGAATATGTTGGCGAAATCATTTCTAATACAGAAGCTAATCGCCGCGGTGGTAGATATCTCTTTCAGACTTCAGCCAACAGACATTTAGACGGTAAGGGTAGAGACAATATTGCCCGTTATATAAATCATTCGTGCAAAGCAAACTGTGAAGCAGATACTATCAGGGGCAGGGTATTTATTTCTGCTATTAAAAATATTGAAGTAGGTCAAGAACTCAACTACGACTACGGCAAAGAGTACTGGGACGAACACATCAAACCCAAAGGCTGTTTGTGTGTTAGGTGTTCTAAAAAATAAGAATAAGAAATAAATTATGGATAAAGAAGAAAAACTAAAAATGCTCTCCGATGAAGAAATTACAGTGACTCAACATGGTGGCACTGAAACTCCTTTTCAAAATGAATATTGGAACCATAAAGAGAAGGGAACTTATAACTGCAAAGTTTGTGGTGTTGCTTTGTTTAGTTCAGATACAAAACTAGATTCAAATATTGGTCCTATGGGGCTTCGAGGTTGGCCAGCTTTTGATAAGGCACTTCCCGGGACAGTCACATACAAAGAAGATACCTCTCTCGGAATGAGTCGAGTCGAGGCTGTGTGTACTAATTGCGGAGCACACCTAGGTCACAATTTTGACGATAATACCGAAACAGGAAAGCATTTGTGTATAAATTCTTGTTCTTTAGATTTTGAAAAAGGAGAATAGTTTCCGGTTGTCTTCTTGTTGTTTTTTTACAATTTCTACTTGAGATGCAACAGAGGTTTTTTCTTCTGGTAGGTAGGTGTACACAGTAGCGTTTGTTGCAAAAGATATCTTGCCTATATTTTGAAGGGCCAGAGAAATATATAAATCCTCAGCCCAGTAGTTGATAGCTAAATTTTTACGGATCTGTAAAAAGGGTAATAATCCACCAACTTTATTATAATCAGATTTTCGAAAGGCAAAATTTGATCCCCAGGCGAAGCGTGTATTTTTGTCGTTTAGTACTTTTCTTTTAAAGATAAATTGCCACCAACAAGAAAATTTCCAAAAGAAATTGTTTTGTATTTTAGTATATCCAGCAACCACAGATATTTTCGAATGTTTCATTAGTGGGTAACAAATATTCTTTACCCAATTTTTATCTAACCAGCAGTCTCCATCACTACAACAAATAATTTCTCCAGAACAAGCTTCAATGCCTCGAGCTCTAGCAATAATCGGTCCACCGTCTTTGTGGCACTCAACAATTTTTACAGGAAAGGTCGAAACAATATTTTTCGTTTCATCAGTACAGTTATGAAGCAGGAGAATAATTTCATCTGGTTTTATGGTTTGCTCTAACAGAGAAAGGAGACATCGCTTAATCCAAGCCTCTTCATTATGAGCGATAATTACAGCTGAAATCTTCATAACAGGAGTATATCAACAAAAAACCACCCATTAGGGTGCTTTTTGTTTAGTAAGTTTCTTCTACGGCATCATAGTCGCCAGTTAACATATAGTTCTCAAGTCCTTTGTCGTCCCCGAAGATTCCTTCTTCCTCAGTTTTCACCTCTTCTTCTTCTGGAACATCGACAGCGACCACTGTATCATCTACGTGGTCGTCAATAACGGCGTCATCTTTCTTTTTAAGACCGAGGGCATCTATCTCACCTTCTTCAACTACTGGTTCTGTATCAAACTCCATATTTTACGAATATTTTTTACTACTACTAATGCTCTAAGTTGTATCAAATAGTTATTTATTTGGCAAGACCCTTTTTCAACATTTCGAGGTGTAATGTTTGGAGGGCTGTTATCCCTAGGGCGATAGCATCTAGTTCATCATCCAGTTGGCCAGCTTTTGGAAGCACTACGGTCAAGGAAACCATTTTTTTAATTTGTTCTTTGGATGCATTTCCAGAGCCCGTCATGGCGACCTTAATCGCTTGGGGAGAAAGTTCAATAACTGGTAAATTATGTAATCCAGCGAGAGTCAGAATGGCTCCACGAGCCTCTGCCACACGGATAGCTGTCTTTTTATTGACTGAGAAAAAGAGTGTCTCAATAGCTAAGTGACTCGGCTTGTGTTCCTTAATAATAGCCTCTAATTGCTTGAAAATAAAAGTTAGGCGCAGGTATTGTTCATCAGACTTATCACTAGTGATACAGGTCGAAAAAAGGACTGTCGGTTTTCTAGATATTTC
>JANNRS010000008.1:0-8513 GCA_031401615.1 Minisyncoccota bacterium
CCACCAGTTGTTCTAGTGTTTGGGTTTTTAATCTCTTTATCACGTGGAGCTGGATAGTATTCACACTTTCCATCACAAACACTCATGGTGTTATAAAAAAGTCTGGCAGTTATATTGGAAATATCGATAATAACTTGGGTACCAAAGAGACTGAAGTTGATGATTAATGCATTAATAATCAAAGCTGGGACAATCTTTTTCATTGATATGCCGCCGAAGTTAAACACTGTGGCAAAACCAGTCCAAATCAAAATAATAATAAAGAAAATATTGGAAATATCACGAACCAGCTTCCAGCCAGTGACAACAACACCGGCTCGGTACGACTCATCACTAATAGAGTAACCTATGAAAAAGTCCATAACTCGGCCAAGTATTCCAGCAATCCAAGCAGTTATTTGGTATATACCGTAACCAACATAAGCAATACAACCCATAAAACTCCCACTTGTCCTAAGAGCGCCGTTTAAAATACCACAAACAGGTAGAGTGCTTCCAGCATTACTGTCACTAGCTGTGGTATCCACTTGCCCGACTGTTTCTTCTGTTTGAGCAAGTGCTTCAGGAACAGTTTGTGGCATCTTAAAAGTAGCTGACTCGGCCATTTTAAAATAAGGAAGATTGTCCCCGCAGAGGTTTTTAAATATACGTATATCTGGGGAAGGGTCATTTGTTGGAAGGGTCTCTCCGCTCATCTTTTTTGAACAATACCAAATATCAGCTTTATAAGTAGTTGGATTACCTATAATAAATAAATCCTTAAGTGGTATTGGTGTATCGAGTTGTTTTTCTGCCTTTAGAAAAGCCAGACTTGTTACAGGAAAACTAACATTGAATTTATCATTTTGAATAGGGTTGTTGGTCTCTAGGTTATTAGGGTTAAGACCACTTGTTTTTGCTGTATAGTGATATATTTTTGGTGATACTGCCCCTGTTTGGTCTGGAGGGATACAGGTGCCGCTGGCAGGACAGAGAATAGAGGAGTCAGGATATGTTTCAGTTTGATATGGAACAACTGAGAATACACAAGTCTCCTCCCCTGTTGCATTTGCATCACAAATTCGGAGAACGAAGACATAATTATTATCAAAGTCTGTTATATGTTTCCAATACCAAGTTTTTTCGTGGGCACCATTATTTTCTACAAACGGAAAACTTCCTTGAAAATTAAATTTAATGTCAGGTTGTAATGTTGTAGTGCTTCCTGCCATAGGGCTAACCAATTTCAAAAGCTTTAATGACGCCGCCGGAGATTTACCACTAAAAAGAGTTTCGTAGTCATTTAGACTCGCCTCTGCTTTAGAGTTAAATGCAAAAAAAGTTGACAAAAATACTACAGCGAAAAACGCGCCTAAAAAAGGTTTCTTATGCTTCTTTCTTAAAAAAGAATACAAATTCACTGCAATTATTATATCACTATATTAAAAGCTTTGTTACCAAAGGTTTAGTCGAAGCGCGTGCTCAATACTTCTCTCTGGGAAAATAAAGTCAGGATCAGAGAATATCCCCATCCAGTTACTTCCTTGATGAACAAATGCTTGGTTATCTTTATCTTTATCGTGCCAGAAAGGAGTAGGTACGCGGTAGTTGATAGCGCCATTTGTTCCAGGGACTACGGTGCCATAGCTTTGAGAAGCAACAACTGTAGCTTGTGCACCAGTATAAACAGGGCTGTTTAGACAATAGTCTTTTAACTCTGTGAGCTTTCTCGATTTTGTTTTAAATGTATCGTAGTTTGAAATTTCTGTATTAACATCAGCGTCAGTATTTAAGGTTTCAGCAATGACAAAAAATCTAGTTTTTAGGACATTAAGTCTAGCAATTTCTTCAGGAGTGAAATTAATAGTTAGTTCAGCTGCACTACACTCTGGTGGGAGTACTCCACTTGGTGCCGGTGGAACTATTACCACACCACCTCCGCCACCCCCAGTTGGTCCTCCCCCTCCTGTACCACCAGACCCACTACCTCCGCTTCCTGTTCCACCACCACCAATTCCTGTTCCACCACCACCTAATCCTAAACCAAGCCCACCACTTCCAAGCCCAAGACCCAAGCCTGACTGAGGAGAGCCATTACTGTTAGTGAAGATACTTGTAGTAACAGGAATGCTTTGAATTGTGACACCTGAAGAAGGAGTATTTTCTTCTGGTGGATTCACAAAATCAGACGAAAGGGTATTATCAACACTTTCTCCTGTTCCTGGTCTATTAGAAATACCAATACCTAAAAACTCTTTAAAGGTTGGAGGCAGCGTACCATTTTTTGTTGCCTTATTGCGCGCGAGCATCCAAAGACCACCAACCACTAGGGCAATGATGAGAATTATTATAGTGATAATTGTTAGTTTGCGTTTCATATATTTATTATAATTGACTATAGAAATAAACACTCGCATCTCTAGAATCTTTGATTATTTTAGCCTCTGGTGTATCCAACTCCTCTCTTTTTGGTCCCTTAATATCTGTTTCATCAATAACATAAGCTCTGTCTATACATGATAACTTTACTGGAGTACCAGCCGCTGCTTGCTCTACAATATGTCTAGCTTTCGCTTTTTTAACTATTTGTAAAGCCTCAAGTCTAATCTCTTCTAACTCAACAATAGCATCTTCTTTTTCCTCAATAGCTTGTTTATAGTCAGCATCAAGCTCAGTAATGTTTTCACTGTAAAGAGCTAGTTTTCCTGTTTCTTTGATTGATTCTCGAATGTTTCCTCGAGCCTTTGTAACATCTGGATCAACGGAAGTGAACAATGCAACAATTTTATCTTGAGTAAAGTTTAGTTTATATTTTTCAACTACTCTTTCATAACCACCCCCAATCCAGTTACGTATCCAGTCACCATCGGTATTTTTTACTAGACGATCATAGTCTTTAGTAAAGTATTGATATGTCCAAACACTTAGTTCTTTTCTTTCACCACTAGTTTTATCAAAAAGCTCTGGTTGTCCTCCCAATATAGCGTTCAGAGTTTTTGTGTCTCCGCCACCTCCAAAGAGTTTCACTAATGCTTGAATAGTGCTACTAGTTGCAGCAGATAAAAACTTACCAGCGAATGTTCGATCTCTTGAGGGGGTAGAAAATGAAGTTATAAATGATTGGAAGTTACCAGAGAGACCGTCCTGCCAAGAGGGGTTCGGCCCAGGGATACAATAGTCGAGAGCACCTAGGGTTGGGACAATAGTACGCATCGCTATTTGGGAATCTTTACTCCTGTTTAAAAAGTTGACTTGTGCTTGGACAATAGCGCGAAGCATTTGAGGCCTAGAAATATCAAATTCTTGAACATCATATCCATTGCCAGGGAGTTGGTAACCAAACATATCTCCAGCACTTCCTCCTCCAATAGGTAGACCATTTGATCCTATGACGACATTTCTACCGGCACTACCGAAACTATTGTTTCCGCCACCTCTACCATTTTGCAATGAACTTAACCCTCTTTGGAGTAGGTTATCCAATATTTGATTAAAGGCTGCTCCTAAAATCTCGTTGATACTATCGGCTAGTTCTAATTGTCTAGTTCCGGAACCAAGGATATTTTGAGCCTGATTTGAAATTACAGATCCAGGAGTAACGGTTCTATAGCGAACACATTTTTTACTAGCAGAAGTAACGGTCGTATCACCTGCTCCACCAGCAGTAGTGCCTGAGTCATCATCCCAACCATGTGATGTATTTCCAATGTTCTTATATTCAACACATTCTCGCATGTCTAGAAATCCATCATTTCTTTGAACCTCACGGATCCTGTTTTCTTGCTCATCATCTATTTTCTTTTGAAGATTATTAGCGCTATTGAAAGTTGCCCCAATAGGATTATTGTTCATATTCAAAAGCGCTCCCCATCCACCACTACTAAAGCTTTTTTGGAAGGAGTCATATTTTTTACCCTCTGGAGTATTCATGACCTTACTTAAATAGCCATCAGTTAAACCGGTAGTTTGTTGGGTAATTGTTGAACGAAGAGCATTACCAAAAATAGGGTTACTATTTTGGGCAGAGTTTAAATAAGATTGTAGTTTCTCATCACGGATTGATTGTAAATTTGAACCTAAGTCTTGAACATACAAAGGGTTCCCTCCCAAACCTTTATTAATCCAAGTTAAGGTTTTATTTGAAACTTGCTGTAGAAGACTTTTAGCGGCAGCATAAGCAACACCATCGAGACACTCTTTGGTTCTATTGGTTTTCTCTACTTGTTTTTTTGTTTTTGCAGCTTCAGCTTTTGTTTTCTCATCAGCAGTTGGGACATTTTGACCTATTCCACTAGAGCCTGTATCATCCTTATCTTTCTTAAATAGGCCACTTACTGCTCCCACGAGTAATCCGCCAACGTTGGCACAGCCAGCAATGGCTCCTCCTACGCCACTGAAACTTGTTCCTGAGAAACTCTTACCGTTACCGGCCGTTGAAGAAGACGGATTGTAAGTGGTGTTCGAAGAGCTTCCTGTTCCACTAGTTCCTGATGAACCACCGCCAGAATTGTAGTTGGCACACTCCACAGAGTAGATAGTCGCATTTGTTCCATTACAACACTCAACTTCATTACTCGCATTAATTCCACTTGAACACTGTCCTATACCTTGGGCCATTAAAGTAGCAGGTTGAAAAAACATTAGTAAAAAAAGAGATGATGTTATGAAAAATTTTAAGACTTTCATATTATTCATTTAGTATACCGTAATTAACAAAATAATCATCGAGCTCAATCAATGCTTGGTCAACCCTAGCAGCATAATTTTTATAGATAGCAATTCCAGCTAAGGCGTTAACTCCATTGTCTTCTATTTCTAATATATATTCAAAAGATTGAGCCATGCCATAAAATCCATTAGTCAGTGCTAGGTGCTGTGCTGCTATACCTGTTGGAACAGTTATAGCTTGTAAATTTTTACTAAATTTTATATAAGAAGTTGCTGTTTCTTGAAGTTTTGGCAGTTCACTAAAATCTCCTGTTTCGAGGGCTGGGACTAAAATGTCGGTTGCGGCAACTTCAGTTTTATACTGATCAATAACCTTAGTTACAGCGTTGTAGTAGGTATTAATAGTGGCAGTTGTTGTTTTGGTAGTTTTTATATTTTGTAAAGAATAGTGGTTTGATATTTGTTTAAATTTTATAGAATTACCAAGATCAGTACCAACATTTGCCAGAGCCCCGTCTCCATTTTGGTCACTCTGACTGATGGCTCCGGTAATACTAAATAATTGTTGAGCTAAGGCATCTGTTTCGTTCAAAGGACCTTCGTTAGTATCTGTAATCCCAAGGTCTTTCTTTTTTTGTTCAATAATCGCCTTGTTTGAAACACCGTTGGTGTATAAAGTTGTAGGATCAAGCCCCCAAAGGCTCTCTTCCCAATCAGGGATACCGTTTCCGTTGGTATCTTTGACTAAAAGTCCACCAATTGTTTCGTTACCAATTGCTAAATCAGGTTTTGGTTCTTTATTAAATAAGGCACGAAACCAATCAGTTTGAAAAATTAGAGCCAAGACAATAATACCGGCCGCAATTCCTCCGCGAACAAGAAACTTTTTACTTGGCTTGTATGAAATGTATTGTTCTTGAGGTTCCATTTACTTAAAGCAGTATATAACAGATTTATCTGTATACCGAGACGGCTTGTGTTAATCGCTTCCAGTCTTCTTTGGAAAGTGTTTCTGGGCGAGCGGTTTCAGAAATATTTGCCCGCTGGAGTACTTGCTGGGCTTTTGTTCGTTCACCTAGAAAATCTTTTAAACTACCAAGTAACTGTTTTCTTTTTTGACCAAAGCAATGTTTTAATATTTTGAAAAATAGCTCTTCATTAGTATCTTTGAAAAAGTCTCGGGAAATATTTCCTATAGAAATAATAGCCGAATCGACTTTTGGTGGTGGGAAAAAGGCTCCCGCGGGCACTTTGGCGACTATTTTAGTTGTGCCATAAGCCCCAACCGCAATAGAGAGCACACTTTGTTTTCCTCCTAGATTTCCACTTTTTTGGTCTCTAGCAATGATTCTATCTGCCACTTCTTTTTGAATGAGCAAGACCATTCTTTCTGGTTGATATATTGTGGAGAGAAACTGCTCAATAATCGCGCCTGTTATATAGTATGGGATATTAGCAATGAGCTTATAAGGCTTATTGTAAAACTTAAGAATTTCAGGGTCGAACTTCAAAATATCTTTTGGCAATATATCGAGTCGGCCCTTTTTAATAGCTTCAGCAAACTTTTCTTGTAGGGCCGGTATAAGGTCAACATCTTTCTCTATTGTTATAACTTTATCAGCTAGCATAATAAGTCTTTCAGTTAATGCGCCTTTCCCGGGACCAATCTCAAGAACTAGGTCGTCAGCATGAATATCTCCAGCCTCAACAATATCAAAAAGAGCCTTTTGGGAGGTTAAAAAGTGTTGCCCTAAATGTTTCTTGGCTACATGTCCAGGTCCGACCTGGACTTTCTTATTATTCCTCATAAAATTTTAACCAACCAAGAAGCTCGTTTACATGTTCTGTGCTAGTTTTGAAATATTCTGGAAACGGATCTTTGTTTATAATAATCTTCTCTGGTCTAGAAATCCCCGCATAGTCTAGATAACTAGAGTACCCATACTCACTTAAATATTTTTGTATTTTTGTTAGATCCTTTGGACCGTCTTCACGCCACCTTGAGTCAATCAATTTAACTGGATTAAGATGAATATATGAAAATAAGTATTTTAGGTTTCTGTCTTCGGTAACATGCTTTGACTTAGTTTTACCCTCAAAAAGTGTTCCACTTCGCCCATATTTTTTATTGAAATACATTGAGTAACTTGTCAGCAATTTTTGCAAATAGATGCTTGTGTCCTTTTCGTTTTTAACTTTTATCAAAATATGAAAATGGTTTGGCATCAAGCAATAGGCCCCAATATTAACCAACTGTTCTTCTCCAATCATTGTCCAGGTCCGACCTGGACTGATCTCAATGTCTGAATATTTACCCAAGTTTGAACAATTTGAAATATATAGCAACTTCAAAAAGCGTTCACGGTCATTTTTATCTAAAAAGATCGGCATTTTATTTGTCCCCCGATTATATAGGTGAAAGAATTCTTCTGGGGCAAATGGTACTTGTCTGTTCATGTCTATAATTATACTGTCCAGGTCGGACCTGGACAAGTTATAAATACACCGTAAAACCGGCTTCGCCTTCGCGGGATTCGCGAGTCATGAGCTCATCAGGGATGTCAGACAGGAATTCTGAGGGGAGACGAATATCTCGCATACCATATATAGTGCGGATACTTGCGTAGGTTAGATAGAGTTTTTCTCGAGCGCGTGTAACTGCGACATACATCAAACGTCGCTCTTCTTCGGCATCAGCGCCAGTAAGTCTTTCGCCTCGTTCGTGTGGGAAAAGTCCGTGTTCCAGTCCGGTGATGAAAACAGTGTTGAACTCCAAACCCTTTGAGGCATGAACTGTCATGAGTTTCACCCCTTTTATATTTTCTTTTCCACTTCCTATATTATCTTGATCCGACATCAGAGTTGCTTCTTCAATAAGTCTCTCTATTCCCTCGATACTTTCGAAGTGGTCATATCGAAGTCCGAGCGTGACAAGTTCTTGTAAGTTTTCTAAACGCTCATCTCCATCTGGCTCGCCCCGCCCAAGGCGGGGTGAATCTTTAAATGATGCATCCATCTTTGTTTCAGTAATTACAAACTTCAAAAGTTCACTGACAGTGTGGCCTGCTATATATTCTCGGATATTTAATAATAAATCGTAAAAGTTATTTACGGTGATGAGTGTTTTTGCTGGTAAAGAATCTTTCTCTCCGGAAAATATTTTAGCAACCGTTACTTTCCCAATTCCTCGTGTTGGTGTATTTATGATGCGTTTGATATCGAGCAAGCTCTCTGGGTTGAGTGCTGCGCGTATATAAGAGAGGACATCTTTTACTTCTTTTCGTTCAAAGAACCGTACACCTAGAACTTGGTATGGGATATTACTTGATAAAAAAGCTTCTTCTAAAACACGTGATTGGAAATTGGCCCGAAAAAGCACTGCAATATCTTCTGTAGCTACACCACTATCCATTCGCTCAACACAACGCTCAACAATAAATCGCGCTTCGTCAGCTTCGTCGTATCCACCATATAAAGAGATCGTTTCCCCATCATGTTTATTGGTAAAAAGCTCTTTAGGCGTACGGTGTGTATTTTTTTTAATTACCTCATTGGCTGCCCCAATAACTGTTTTGGTCGAACGATAATTTTCTTCAAGCAGGACAACAGTTGCTTCTGGATAATCTTTTTCAAATTCTAAAATATTTTTTATATTAGCTCCACGCCATGAATAAATACTTTGGTCGCTATCTCCAACTACACAAATATTTTTTCGCTCTCCTGTTAGTGCTTTAGCCATACGATACTGCACTTCGTTAGTGTCCTGGTACTCATCTATATGTATATAGTGCCAGGTGTTGTTGCACCAGTCTCTAATTTCTTTATTTTTTTCAAGCAGTGAAACACTTTGTAAAAGCAGGTCATCA
>JANNRS010000009.1:0-3527 GCA_031401615.1 Minisyncoccota bacterium
CCTGCCTACTATGGTGAAAAAGTGGTAATGCGTATTTTGGACTCAGAAAAAGGTATTAAAAACCTCAAAGGTCTTGATTTTACCACAGAGCACTTAGCGATGATTAAAGATGCTATTAGTCGTCCATATGGACTGATACTAATGTCTGGTCCAACGGGGTCAGGAAAGAGTACGACACTGTATTCGATGTTAAATGAGGTTGACAAAGATGGCGCCAATGTCGTTTCTTTAGAAGACCCAGTTGAGTATCAAATAACAGGCGTCAGTCAATCCCAAGTGATGCCCGAAATTGGTTATACATTTGCTGTAGGACTTCGATCTATTTTGCGACAAGACCCAAACATTATCATGGTGGGTGAGATCCGAGATAAAGAAACTGCTCAGTTGGCTATCCAAGCAGCCCTCACTGGGCACTTGGTGCTCTCAACTATCCACACCAATTCGGCTATTGGTATTATACCTAGACTAGTGGATATGGGCATTGACCCATACCTTATTGCTCCAACGCTTATTTTGGCTATGGCCCAGAGGCTTGTTCGCAAGGTTGTTCCAGAAGCACGTCATCAAGTACCCATTGATAATATAACTGCTGAAATGATTAAAAAACAATTTAATGATTTGGATAAAAAATATCTAGATAAAATAACTATCCCGAAAACTATGTATGAATTAAAGCCAGTCTCTAGTTCATCATCAGGGCTTCGAGGGAGAGTGGCAATATTTGAAATGTTTCAAATTGACCGAGATATTCAAGAGCTAATTTTGAAAAATCCGGTTGAACCAGAACTATATAAACTTTGTCGTTCAAAAGGAATGATGACACTTCGTGAAGACGCTCTGATAAAAGCACTCAATGGCGATATTATCATGCAGGAAGTTTATACTTTTAACTAGTCTAGAATCATAAGTGGCGCTATAATAAAGACATCTATGGAAAAGACAGACCATCCGCCAGCCGGCGGAAAAAATAAAATTTTAATTGTTGATGATGATTCATTTTTGCTTGATATGTATGCCTTGCGTTTTACTCAAGCTGGTTTTGAAGTAGAGACTGCGATAAATGCCACTGAAACACTAGAGAAGCTACGTGGAGGTTTGACCCCTTCAGTCTGCCTCTTTGATGTAGTCATGCCATCTATTGATGGATTTGAAATGCTAGAAACGATAAACCAAGAAGGTCTTATCTCAAAAACTATAAAGATCTATCTAACAAACCTTGGACAAGAACAAGACTTAGCTAGGGGGAAAGCTTTGGGAGCAGCTAGTTATATAGTTAAAGCTAACAACACC
This sequence comes from Minisyncoccota bacterium, assembly GCA_031401615.1. Taxonomy (GTDB): domain Bacteria; phylum Patescibacteriota; class Minisyncoccia; order Phycocordibacterales; family UBA9973; genus UBA4124. Next base: position 1,291 of record JANNRS010000009.1, read on the forward strand.
CCAAGTGAAGTCGTCGAGAAAGTTAATAAAGTTTTACAAGAACATGGAATATAAAAAGATATTTGAAGAATTATTGGAAACGTTGATTTTAGAAGATGGCTCCGATCTACATCTTTCGGCTGGGCGTTTTCCAGCTGTTAGAGTAAACGGGGAACTTATATTTCTAATGACTCGTCCAGAACTCACCCAAGCAGATCTTGAGGGTATTTTAAAAACTATTCTTACGCCAGAGCACTATAGTCATTTTATAGAAACTAAAGATCTTGATTTCTCTTACGAGTACAAACCCGGAGTTCGTTTACGAGGGAATACATTTATTCAACAAGGTAAATTTGTTATGGCTCTGCGTCTCATCCCACATGTTAAAACCTTAGAAGAATTAAACTTGCCAATGTCACTAGCTGATTTTGCTCGCAAAAGACAAGGGTTTTTTCTAGTTGTTGGCCCTGTTGGTCAAGGTAAAAGTGCCACTATGGCGGCCATGGTTAGTATTATTAATGATGAGCGACAGGCACATATTTTGACAGTTGAAGATCCAGTTGAATATGTCTATAAACAAGGAAAATCTATAATTGATCAACGTGAAGTGGGTATTGATACTGATGATTTTGCAGATGCGTTAAAGAGTGCTTTTCGTCAAGATGTAAACGTTATTCTCATTGGTGAAATGCGCAATATTGAAACTATTGGTACAGCGGTGACGGCTGCGGAGACTGGTCATTTGGTTCTTTCAACACTTCACACCAACACAGCTTCACAAACAATTGATCGTATTATTGACTCATTTCCAGCTAGTCAACAAGACCAAATTCGTATTCAACTCTCATCATCTTTGGTTGGAGTATTTTCCCAACGTCTGATTCCTCGTATTTCAGGAGGCAGGATTCCAGCATATGAACTCATGATCAATAACAATGCTATTTCTAACTTGATTCGTGAAAAAAGAACACATGAGATTGATACAGTTATTGAAACTGGTTTTGAGCAAGGTATGGTAGATATGAATCGCTCACTTGTTGAATTGGTTCGATCCGGAGAGATTACTGTTGAAAATGCTTTTGCTTATTCAACCAATCCTAAAAATTTAGAAAGGTTACTATAATATGAATTTTCGATATACAGCGGTAACTGATAAGGGGGAAAAAAGAGACGGGTTGATTGAAGCCACCAGTCGTGAATTGGCTATTTCGGGTCTTCAGAGACGTGGGCTGATTGTGACTTCTGTCAAAAGTGAAGAAGGTGCCAAAAAATGGTTTGAAGTTACCCTCTTTGAAAAAGTACCGATGAAAGATATCGTTATTCTGTCTCGGCAGATGTCGACACTTTTTGAAGCCCAAGTTTCTGCCCTCAAAGCTTTTTCTTTACTATCAGGGAATACTGAGAGCAAACTATTATCTAAAAAAATGAACCAGATTGTTTCTGATTTAGAAGCAGGATCTTCTATTGCCGGGGCGCTATCTAAACATCCTGACATCTTTTCAGACTTCTATGTAAATATGGTTAAGGCTGGTGAGGAGTCAGGTAAACTAACTCAAGTCTTTGAATTCTTAGCTGATTATCTGGATAGACAATACGCCCTTACTTCAAAGACTAAACATGCTTTGGTTTACCCAGCTTTCGTCATCGGTATTTTTATTGTTGTTATGGTTATGATGTTTACAGTGGTGGTTCCTAAACTTTCAGCTATTATTCTAGAGAGTGGTCAAGAAATACCTTTTTATACCAAAATTGTGCTTTGGGTTAGTGATTTCTTGGTAAATTATGGTATTTTCTTTCTGGTTTTTATCGTTATTTTTGCAGGCTACATGGTCCACCTAGCACGTTCAAAGAAAGGTAAAAAACTTCTTGATGAAGCCAAGCTAAGTGTTCCAATACTGGGAAATCTTTTTAAAAAAGTATATCTAGCTCGTATCGCTGATAACATGGACACCATGCTCTCAGCCGGTATTCCTATTGTTCGTTCGATTGAAATTACAGCTAATGTTGTGGGGAATAAAAAGTATCAATCTATTATGGTGGAAGCCATGGAGGCAGTTAAAGCCGGAAAAAGCTTTTCTCAGTCTTTAGAAATACATCCAGAAATCCCTAAAATTATGCCTCAAATTATTCGTGTTGGAGAAGAGACAGGTTCAATGGGGCAGATCCTGAAAATGTTGGCCAAGTTTTATAAGCGTGAAGTTGATGAAGCGGTAGACACTTTGGTTGGTTTGATTGAACCGTTTATGATCATCAGTTTA
>JANNRS010000010.1:0-1776 GCA_031401615.1 Minisyncoccota bacterium
GCTTCCGCCGTAGGCGGAAAGGGTTTTGAAAAAAATGATAGCGCGATTTTGGCTCCCGCAAAATCGCTCCGCATTTCTAATTTCGCTGATGTTTCTTTGGGTGGACCCTACAGGACTCGAACCTGCCACCCCCTCATTGCAAATGAGGTGCTCTACCAGATGAGCTAAGGGCCCAATATTAATTGGGATATATTTAATTATGCAGCATCCCCCATAACAGTAGATATTCTAACCTAAAATAGTTTTTTTGCAATAGGATATAATATATCTTATGAAGAAGATACAGACAATCTTTGCTGATCAAGTCCGTAAGGTTGTTCGTAGCATCCCTAAAGGTAGCACTATGACTTATAGCGCTGTGGCTAAGCTAGCTGGACACCCAGGAGCATCTAGAGCCGTAGGGACTATCATGGCTAACAATTTTGATAAAACAGTCCCGTGTCACAGGGTTATTCGTAGTGATGGCAAGATAGGGGAATATAATTGTGGTGGCTCAAAGGTCAAGAGAGCTCTCCTTATTAAGGAAGGGGCTATAAAAGCTTAAGCAAGGACTGTCCTTGCTTAAAAATATAGATGATATAATCAATATATGGAACAATCACAGAAAATAACACCAAAATTCTTCTTTTTATCAATAGGGGTTGTCGCTTCACTTATCGCCTCTGTTTCAGCTTTTTTAAATCTTATTTTTTCTGCGCTCGATCACGCTTTTCCTGATGTACTAACATCAAGTTATCAGTATGGTTATGTGTCGTACAGTTTTGACCAGATGCGATCATCTCTGGCCCTTCTTATAATCATTTTCCCTGTATTTTTAATATTGTCTTTTTTTTGGAATAAAACAATAAAGAAAGGATTATCACACTGGGATGAAGTTCTCAAACGTTGGGCGCTCTACTTGGTTATCTTTTTAGCCAGCATTATGGTGGTAGTAGACTTGGTGACCTTAGTTCGGTATTTTGTTTCAGGAGAAATAACTGTTCGTTTTATATTGAAAGTAGTAGCCGTATTAATATCTGCTAAAATTGTTGGAGTTTACTACCTTTCAGAGTTAGGAGTCAAAGTTCCGCTTGTTCCTAAAAAGAAGGATTTCTTATTCATCATTACTTCTTCAGCATTCGTTGTCTTTGCTGTTGTTTACGGATTCATTACTATGGGTGGTCCAGGGTCACAGCGTAACCTACGCCTCGATCAACGACGTATCGAAGATTTGCAGAATATTCAGTACCAAGTTATCAATTATTGGCAACAAAAAGAAAAATTACCAACAACACTTGAGGAACTTAAAAATCCTCTCTCAGGATTTACTCTTCCGCAAGACCCAGAATTTGAAAAAGGTCTAACTTATGAGTACAACAAAATTAGTGACCTATCAAAAAAGACTTCTATAAAATTTGAACTTTGTGCCACATTTACTCTACCTATTCCAAAAGGATATATAGAAAATAGTAAGGGTGGTTATGGAGGGGTTATGCCAGCTCGCGATATAGCGGTTTCTTCTATGCCGTATCCATATCCAGGGGGGACAAACGACTCGTGGGATCACCAAGAGGGACGGACTTGTTTTGAGCGTGAAATTGACCCAGAGCTCTACCCTCCTTATCCAAAACCTTTAAAGAGCTAGAAAAAAGAGCTATTTTAGAGTAAACTGGTCTTTATATGACGCCTCAAGAGGATGCTAGAAAATACGATCATAAAGCTATTGAACAGAAGTGGCAGAAGACTTGGGAGGAAAAAGGACTCTACAAGGTGGCCGATAAGGTTCAAGGTAAAGAC
>JANNRS010000011.1:0-40548 GCA_031401615.1 Minisyncoccota bacterium
ACTCAACAACTCTTCCTATTGAGGATCACGATTTAGTTTCAGGTCAATCTGATTATACCCTAGAAACAACCCACGCTAAAGTTTTAAAAGTCAGAGTAAAAGACTCAAACGGTAATTATGTAACGTTGAAAAATATATCCCGAAGAGATTTGAGCGATTCACAATTAGCAGAAACAGGTATCCCTTGGGGGTATGATCTACTTGGGAATTCGGTAATTTTAGTCGGGACTCCTAATTATAGCTATACTTCAGGGCTAGAAATACAAGTACAAAGTCCTATGGCATATTTTTTAACTACGGATACTACCAAAGAACCCGGATTCCCCTCAATGTTTCACCCACTCGTCACTCTGTGGACAAAATATTTTTATGCTTATCCAAAAAGATTAGCGATAGCAAAGGATTTAAGACAGGAGATATTAGTCATGGAAAGAGAATTGGAAGAGGCAATGAACCAAAGGGATTATGGAAAGGCTAAAACCCTCTCTGTGAGCCGTGAAGATTATGGTGGCTCGGCTTTGAATGGAAGTTTAAATTATAATCCTAAAGGAATGTCATGAAATATAAAATAAAAAAACAGGGAATGAATTTAGTAGGATCAGAAGTTGGGGACATTGTTGATATGAATGAGGATGCTTTCAAGTATAACAGTGAATTTGTAGAAGAATGCGAAGATCAAAATGTGAAGTCGAAACATGTTTTGTTTTATGCAGATGTGAGTAAAGCGAAAAATGGGATTTTAACAATTAATTAAATACGATGGCAAATAATGGTTTTTATGGTTTGGTGTTCAAGACTTTCTTTGATTCAGCGTTTACAAAAATAAACTTTGATTCGGACACAATAAAGGTCGCTTTACTAGATTCAGGTTATACCCCTGATTTTGATACGCATAATGCCTTTGATGATCTTACAAATGAAGAGGCAGGAACAGGATATACAGCAGGCGGGGCTACTTTAGGCTCTAAAACTCTTACTCTTGATACTACTAACAATAGGTATGTGCTAGACGCTGCGGATACTACTTGGATAGTTTCTAGTATTACTACCAGATATGCAGCTGTCTATAAATCTACTGGAGTGGGTTCAACTTCTCTCTTGATTTGTCTTATCAACTTCGCAACTGATAGAACTTCAGATGGCGGGACTTTTCAGATTACTTGGCACGCAGACGGAATCGCTTATTTGTCTTACCCAATAGTTTAAAATTATGGCAGTCGCAATCGCATCATCAAATACCAATACTACCGCTTCAGGTACTTCCTGTGTCGTAACTAAACCAACTGGATTAGCTGTAGGAGATTTGATGATTGGGGCTATCCATTCAAAACATACGACTAATGATGTTCAAGTTAGTGCCCCGGGAGGTTGGACTTCAATTCAGAATAATAGAATTTTTAATGGTGGTGAAAATGTTGGAACAGCGATGGGAGTATTCTATAAAGTGGCTGATGCTGGAGATGTGGCTGCTGCTAACTTTGATTTTACCGCTGATAATATAGGAGCTCTAGGAGCTTGTGTTTTGAGGATAACAGGTCATAGTCCCTCAGTTCCATTAAATACCTCTAATGGTGCAGTTACTGATAACGGCGGTAGTGCAGGGTCATATTCTTTTGCTGGTATAACACCAACATTTGCTGATTGCTTACTATTATTATTTGCTGGTACTAGAGCTTCTACCTCTCACGATACTTATGCTATTGTGACTTCCAATCCAAGTTGGACAGAACTCTTTGATAGAAATACTTCTTTTTCTCTAGGTTATGCAAATAGACCTGAAACTTCAGCAACAGGGAATGCTAGTTATGCTATTGCTGGGGCTGGAGCTAACACTGATGCTATTGGAGCTTTAGTGGCTATCAAACCATTACAAGATGTAACGATCACTCCCGCAGCAATTACAGGCTCAAGTGTAGTAAATACTCCAACTATAGCCGGAGGAGGAACAGTGTCACCAAGTCCTGTCGCGGCGTCTTCTGTTGTAAATACCCCAAGCTATATCGGCAAAGCCCCTTGGAGTAAAAGATCAAGGAGTGGTACACCAGATTGGACGGCTAGATCAAGAAGCTAAATTTTATGGATAAAGAAAAATACGAAAAAAAAATAGCAGAATTAGAGAATAGGATTAGACAACTAGAGAGCCATTTTATATCTGGTTTTAAAGATGAGAAACAATTAAAAAATAAGTTGAAATTACCCCAATTAAAATTTTTAAAGAATGACACTGCTGGGCATAATGTTTTTTGGGATACGACTGATCCCGCTCAAGAAGTAGTGGAAGTGTTGGAGATACCCTATGTTTGGTGTGAAGTGACATTTGACCCACCAGCTCCAGTTCCTCACAGACTTCTTATCCCTCTTTGGAGGGCTAATTATAATGAATTTCAGCCGTAATTTTCATCTATGATATTACCTAATCAACAAAAACAATGGATTCAAAACAACGAAAGTGAGATTTTTAGTAATCTAAACAGTCTTTACGATACCTATAATATGGATTTTGAATCTAACAAGGGTGCGATTAGAGTTTTTCCTAGGATTGTTTTGAATACAAATGGGTTAGATGGTTGTCCTTGGGGTTTTAGGTTTTTTGATACTAGAATATGGGCTGGGGCTGGAACATTGATTTATTCAAATAGTGGTGTACCCCAGGGTAATTTTTCTGCCGATGCTTCAACTGATTTTCAATCAGACTATTCCTCGGATGAATCTGATATGGAGACTTTTAATGGGACTCTATGTACTACCACCACAGACGCTTTATATAGTAAAGTAAGTAATGGATCTGGTACTGGAGCTTGGACAGCTAGAGATGCCTTAAGCACTGGCGGACAACATATTCTAGCTTACTTCAAGAAAGTTAACCGACTATACTATACTAATCTTTCGGCCAGTATTATTTCAATAAGTACTGCTTGGGCAACGGCAGACCCCGGAGTAGACTATGCTATCACTCTATCAGTTGATACAAGTTCGTATACAATCACTTCTTTTAAATTTAGTTCAGATAGAGCTTGGATAGGTATACTTGATAAAACAAAAGAAGGAGCAACTGGTAAAATAGTAACTTGGGATGGTATCTCATCTCAAATAATGCAAGAGTATAAACTTAATTCACAGGGATGTTTGTGTTTGATTATTGATCCAAGAACAGATGCTCCTTTTGTTATTGATGTTTATGGTTCTCTTCTTCAATACAACAACGCAGGTTTTGAGGAAGTTGGAAGACTACCAGTATCTAGTAAACATCTTCAAGCAATGAATGATGTAGATAATGAGAGATTTATCCATCCTAATGGAATGGTGATAACCAAAGAAGGCAATATCAGAGTTATGGTGAATAACATCAATGTTGATGGTACTTATAATGAAAATTTCAAAGCTGGTGTATATGAGTTTAGACCGATAGGAAATGGAAAGTATTCCTGTCATCATCTTGGATCTCCTAGTTCTTCAGGAGCAACAATTACAGATTATGGCCAGACTAGGCTATCTAGAGTTGGAGCTTTGGCATCAATGGACGTTTATAGTAACAGCGCCAACCGCAATGGAACCTTCTTGTGTGGAGCGACTTACTTTACTAATGCGAGTAGTACTTCTAGTGCTATTTTTTACGATGACTCTAACGACACTCTTCAAAAAGCTGGTTATCTAGTGACTGCTAAAATATTCTCTCCTAACATTACTGAATTTTGGAATAAACTTATTCCAAGGCTGAAACGTCTAAGAGATAGCAGTGATCTTATAGTTGGAAAATACTGCACATCAGATTTTGATCACTTAGATATAAATATCACAACTTGGTCTAGTTCTAATTCTGTGAGGACTGACACTGATATTTCTGACTTTGCAGTGGGGGATGAAATTGAGTTTACACAGGGTGAAGGAGCTGGAAGATCTTTTCATATTGAAACTATCACCGATTTAGGTGGTAGTGTAACTGAAATTCACCTTGACGATGCCTTTACAGGTCTTTCTGGGGCTTCTGGGAAAGCTCGTCTCCAAAAGTGGAAGAAAATGGGAGAGTTTAGTTCGCAAGAAGAAAACTTTACTGAATTTGATCTCACCGAAGAAAGTAATTCGGTCTGGGTAAAGTTTAAAATATTTATGATTTTTAAGGGGAAAGACGAGATTTATGATTTTAATTTAATTAATCAAGTAGATAAACTAATACAATAACCAAATTTTATGGATGAAAGAACAAAAAAACTAATTAATACCTATAAGACTTCCGGGCCTCTTTCGTCTGGGGCAATAAAAGATGTCTTTGACACTACCCCAACTACAATCGCATCCCCTACTCCTGCCCCCACACCTCAATCTCCTGTAACTTTGCCACAACCTAAAGCAGACAAAATCCAAGAAGCCTACATCACCTCTCTATCTGAAAACCAAGCTACAACTAGAAAGACTTTAGAAGATACTTATAAGTCTCAAAAAGATGCAATAGATAAGGAAAAAGAAACTCTTGAAATAAAACAACAAGGCTACCTTTCAAATATAGACCCTACTACTAGACCAACCTACGACCAAGAAACTCGCATAATGCAAAACCAACTGGATGCTTCCGAAAGTGCATCTAAGACTTTGCAGACTAATTTTGAAGAAAATCAAAAACTAGTAGGTGAATTGGAGAAACTGCTAACCGAAGGAAATACTTTGATTGAACAACAAAGGAGAACCCCCGGAGCCTTATTATCAGGAGCTACTATCGCAACTAATAAAACTATCCAAGATGTGTCTGCAAGGACTGGTGTAATTAATGCTGTATTAAGTGCAAGAGACGGCCAGATTGCTCAAGCCCACAATATAATTAATCAGGGACGTGATGCGGTAAAAGCCCAATGGGATGATCAGAAAGCATATTATAATACCCTTCTTGATTATAACGATAAAAAAATAATCTCTCTTGATGAAGACTCAAAAGCTATAGCCGAGAAACAAGTGGGATTGATTGAGAATGATTTGAAACAAGTTGATGAGACGGTTAACTACTTAAAAGAACAAATGGTAGACCCTAAGACTGCTCAATTTATGGCTGAAGCTGGGGTAACTTTGACAGATAGCATTAAGACAATAAATACTAAAATGGCTAAACAAGCTAAGGTAGTAGAAATACGAGAAAAGTCTAACGAACTCTCAGAAAAAGGCTATACCCAAGTCCCTATGGGAACAGTTGGGGCTGTGCCTTTGAATGTAGGAGGAACTACCCTATATTTTAAAAAAACAGGGAAAGGTATTGACGATAAAGATACAAACGATACTAGAGACGAATACGTGTTAGCGGAAGAATTTGTAAATGCTAACCCCGAAGCTACTGATGAAGAAATCAAATCTTCTCTTTTAAGGGATTCTAACCTCTCTGTAACAGATATAAACGCTATACTAGCGAATAGACCTAACAAAGTAACTGTAAGCGAAGAAGATGCTACCGACATTGCTATCCAAGCGATAGAAAATTCATTTGAAAAGAAGTTTTTCTCATCTAGAACAGGTGAACTAAAATCTACTAAAGACTTTGTAAAGAAAAATCTTGAGGCTGTACTTGATGCTCTAGGACACAAAGATATGAACGAGAACGATAAGGAAAGGATATTGCAAGCCATTGAAGGTATAACTGTAGATGATATAGAAGTATGATAAATTTTGCAGAATTTAAAACAAAAGTAAAGACTGGTATATCCAGTGACTCGGCTAGTGCTTTGAGTTTTGCTAACTTTAAAACAAAACCAAAAGTAGAGACACCTAAAATAACTCAACCAATAGATATAAGGAAAGAACCAAACTTTTCTGATTTTAAATTTCAAACAAGTACTTCACCTTTCCTTTCTCCTAATACGCCAACCATACAAGGTGTTGTCGGAACTTTTGCTAAAGAAGCTGGACAATCAACTATGCGTAATATAGCTTCGTTTATAGGATCAGAAGCACTTGAATCTGTCGTAAAGCCTGTAACTAAAAAAGTATCAGAACTAGAGAAGGGTAGTCTAAATTTTCAATTTTTCACCGAAGACCTTGCTAAAAGACTTTATGGGGATGTAGAAGATTTGACCTCTGTAGAAATTACAGGGGAAAGTAGAGCAGAGCAACTAGCCCCTATCGGAGACAGAATTGTAGGGCTTGAAAAACGCCTAGATGAGAAGAAAAAAGAATATGATGAAATCCTAAAGACCCCGGGATTACTTCCTAATGAGAAGTTAGTTTTAGAGGGGCTTTCTAATTTAATAGGCAAACAAAAAGGAGGATTGTCAACAATCTTAATCGGCGGAATGGTAGGACTTGATGTAGTCCCCGGTTTTGGTAGTGCTGATAACTTCCTAAAAACTTTAGTCAAGGAAGGAACCGAACTTGGGGCTGAAAGGACTCTACTAAAACTTGGAGTATCCGAAGACCTTGCTAAATTCTATGCTCCTGATGTAGTCAAAGTAAAGAACACAAAAGAAGCTCAAACTTTGTATGAGGCAATAGTAAAAGCTCAAACATCAACCAAACCAACATTAGGGATTAAACCATTTACAACAAAAGCGACAGTGGACAACTCCCTCCTCTCCGAAGCTCGTAAGTATAAGAGTGCGGAGGAGTTTGTGAATACACAGGGGAAACCCATTTACCACGGTTCATCAGAAGTAATAAGTGGCGATTTTAGAACCCCATTATATTTAAGTGAAAATAAAGCATACGCAGATACCTACCAGCATACAGGGGCTTCTTCAATGGGGCGTGTTAAAAAAGGTGGTGGAGAAAAAACATATGAGTTTTATAAAGCACCAAAAGAAAGAATACTTGATGTTCGCAATCCAGAGCATATGGCTTTAATGGAAGATTATTTTGCGAATGAAAGTGTTAGCGGAGCATTTTATCCTTCAAAAAGAGGGCTTGTGGATTGGACTGATGCGGAGGGTATTTCTCAATATGTTGAAGATAAAAAACTACCATTTGATGCACTCTTAATTGACGAGGGCGGAATACCAGACCCATTTTCAAACAAAACGATTGATAGAGGAATTGGATATGTCGCATTAAATAAAAATGGTATCAAAACCAAATCCCAACTCACCGATATATGGAATAAGACACAAGTGGAGATACCAAAAGAAACACCTAAAATCCCTAAACCAACCACAGAAGCTAATCCTCCAACTATCGCCTCCATAAAAGAACTTGGTAAAAGAGTAGACAGTTTAGCTGGAAAATCTAAAGAAGTTATAAAACAAGAAATAAGTGAGCTGGAAGAGAGACTGTCTTTTTTTAAAGAAGGACTGGACGAGATGCCCGGCAAAAAACTTGAGAAGTTTATTGATAAAAAAGAAGGATCGTTCTTAGATTTCAAAAATCCTGACTTAGTGAAGACAGCCAAAGAACGACAACTGATAATTGAGCAAAATAAGAAAATAATGCGAGCTTCTGAAAGTGCCTTTGAAGGAACTCAATACACGGACATGTTTGATGACCCAGACACTATACGAGAAGCAATAGACAAGTACCAAGAAACAAGAAATAAAGCAGAAACCATACAACAAAATATAACAAATCTACGCAAAGAAGGAGCCTTGATCACTAAAGCCAAAGTAGCTTCGGGGATAGGTATGCGACAAAGACGCACGCAGTATAGAGCGGTGCAAGCACGGTACGATCTAACTGATAGTGAACTTAAGAAATTCCTACATGGTAGAAATATCTCATCTATGGAAAATGACGAGTGGTCTTCATTTTTAAAAGAAGCTGAAATATATGGTGAAAAAACTGAATTACACAGGGATGCCATGATCCAGCTTAAAGGTACTATTGAACACAAAGAACTGAAGAATTGGGATAATTTAAGGCAAGCTCTAAATCTCCCCCCCATTCACCAAATGGATACTGAACAGATAAAAAACTTAGAGAATATACTAGATCAATATAAATCTGGTGATGACTTCCTACCTGTCCGAATGATTGAGACTCTACCTAACACCGAACTTGCTGGAATAAAAACAACAAGGGAAGTGTTGGAAGTCTTGTCTAAAAAGTCAGGTAAAGCAGTGGAGAATATGCCTATCCAACCTAGTGAATGGCATAGAATGTTGGGGGATAGAAGACTAGCTCAACAACATCCTTTCTTAGAAGTCTTAGTGGAAAGAAAAAATAGAGGACTAATGCAAGCGGAAGCTAGAACTATAGAACTCTCTGATGAGATAGATGGACTAGTTAAAAACGCTAGAACCTCAAGAGAAAAAGGTGTATTAGACAAAGCGATACCTAGTGATGACAACATAATCAGATGGCTTGAAGCGGACGAGGCTGGTAAGACTGCTTTGGCTAAAGAAATGACTACCGAAGAATTAAAAGCTTCCAAAAGAATGGATGAAGTATTTAAAAGCTACTATGAATATCTAATCAAAAGACACGCTGATAAAAAGTTTTCACGATTTGAAGGACAGTATTTCCCTCACGTTAGAAGAGGATTTTTAGAAGCTTGGAAAGATGATGGTGTCTTATCTGCATTTAAAGAAATGAAAGCTAAATACGAGCAAGACGCTTTCACAATGAACATCCTCAATGAGCAGACTCAAGAAATATTACCTTATGAAAAATGGATAGGGTTTTCACAATTTCGTTCTGGGGGACTTGTTCCTACTAAAAATGCTGCTAAAGCTTTTGATGCTTATGTGACGGCTTTGGAAAAAGCTAAACATCTTGACGAAATGATACCCGAAATGATGGCTTATGTGCATACACTATCTCCTCGTAATTTATCGGAGGGTGGGATTGAATTGGACACTTCACTAAAGAAATTTGTAAAAGAATATATTAATGCAAATAAGGGTAGAGTGCCTAAAGGTTTTTTTAACCCGGGGGGGAGTTTTGATGCAATGAATAGAGGTTTAATATCTCTCACTAGAATGCTTGATTTAGGTTTTAACTTTACTACTCAAATTGCTGCACCAATAGGTGAAAATCTGATGACTCTTACAATGCTAAAACCAAAGGCTTATGCTCAAGCTCTAGTTAGATCACAATCTCAACAGGGTAAAGCCATATTAAATAAATACAAAGAATTTGTAGGTAGAACTCCTTGGGATTCTGCAACAAGAGCTTCATCAGATATAGGAGATAAATTAATGTCAGGAGCGTTTGCTATCTATGGGCAAGCTACAAAACAAGCTAATGGGATGTTTTTACTTGGTAAACTCACTGATGAAGAGTTAAAAACAGGGGTGGTATCTGCTCAAAGGTTAGCTCAACTCAAAGTAGAAATGAGTAAATATCGTTCTGTGAGAGGCTTGGAGTCTATCTTGGGTAGGACAACGGAAGCCGAAACTCTAAAGCAATATAAATCTTGGGCTATTCCTCCCTTAACTGCTACAGTAGAAAATGCTCGTGAGTTAGCTTCTATTGTAAGAAGGGATGGAGTAGTCAAAGCCCTTTCATCTGAAGCAGGTAAAGAATTGTTTTACTCTGTAGGTATCGGATCGGCCATCGGGTTGATGACTTATACAAAGTATAGAGAATTAAAAGACAAGGGAGGTGACAGGTCGTTTATGGAAGATGTGGCTTTCAAAGCTATGCGAGACTCCGTGTCTATTTATGGAGCATTTGACCCCACCCTTTGGTCTAAAGTCAGAGTGGCGGATTTCTTAGATGATATGGCTACTGCATCTTTAGATTTAATCAAAATGGAAGAATACAAAACTACTGGAAAGTTGAAAGGAGTACAGGAGTTTAAAGAGACCCTAACACCATCAATAGTAAAAAGAGTAATTCCAGATGAGGAAGATGCAACTGGGATAAAAGGTAAATTACAAAAATTGAGAGACAAAGATAAAACAAATGTCCGATCTAAACTTCAAGACCTAAGAAAGAGTAGTGGAAGTGTCAGAGATAAATTACAAGAACTACGCAAACAAGGCTCTTAATATGTTCTGAATAATAAACATCACTATGAAATACCCAATCAAACAAATAAAAAGAACTTCATTACGAGAACTAGCTAATTTATTTAGTAGTGTTAGAAGTTTTTGCATTATTTACAATAGAAGAAGACTATCTCAATTTACCAACTTTAGATTGCAAATCATCAACTCTGCTAGTCAAATCTTCAAGGTTATTCACGCAACTCATAGAAAGCAGACCTTCAGTCGTATTTCTATTAAGAGGGTAATCTCTGGAAGCTACATAACACTTAATTTCCTGTTCTACAGAATCTTCAACTTTATAGACTCGTATTACAGAACTCTCAAGTTGAATGACGGCAATGTAATCACTAGCAGAATAATTTTTAATTACCTGAACAGCCCCGAATGTAATCAAAGGCAGAGCCAGAATGGAAACCAAAATGAGTGCTTTTTTCATAGATTTAGTTTTATTACTAATAAATTAAGCATAAACCCTTATGAGAAATTTGTCAATAATGCTATAATATCAATATGACACACGCTGAAAAACTAAGAGAAATATGGAAAAATAAACCGATCCCCACTCCTTTTCTTATGAGAGGTCTTACTCCTGAAGAAAAGAAAGAAATGATGGAGTCTTTGACTGAAATTGTTTTTAATAAACTATTACCTCTCATTTCAAAACCAAAAGATGGTAAAACTCCAACTAAAGAAGATATTCTATCTATGATTGAAAAAATAATGCCGACAAACAACGACTTACTTAAACTTATCACCCCTCTTATTCCTAAAGTAAAAGATGGCATTGATGGTAAAACTCCAACTGCAATTGAATTAAGAAATTTAATCTTACCCCTTATTCCTAAAGTAAAAGATGGGGAGAATGGGAAGACACCATCTAAGATTGAACTAGAAACTATCATCAGACCTCTCATATTGAGCTATATGGAAGGGATGTCTAAGGAAGCCCCACAACTTACCTACGACCAAATTAAGGGTGTAGCAGAGCCTATAATTCGCCAGATGATGACTGAAACTCGCAAGGGCTGGTTTGGTGGTGGAGGTGGTGGAGATAATGTCAGAGCCGGTAGTGGAGTAACTATAACTACCAATGCGATTGGAGCAAAGGTTATCAGTGCTTCAGGTGGGGGAACAGTAGAAACACCAACAGGAACTGTAAACGGCTCAAATGTAACTTTTACTGTTACAGCTACTCCTAAATGGATAGTTGCAGATGGCATCACATACTACGATGGAGCAGGTTATAGTATTTCAGGAACCACCATTACAATGGTTTCTCCCCCTGTACAATATATCAGAGCAATAAGTTAAAATTATGAAAGAACTATTTATATCAGCATTCATAGCAATACAAGCCTTTCTAGGAATAGGTGGTGAGCCGGTAGAACCAGTACAAGATCAAACTTTTGGAGCACTCGTTCCTACTTCTGTCTATAGAGATACTACAGATGGTTTTATACGCCCCCTAATTTCTACCGATGGTTTTAGACTACCCTCTCTTACAAGTCAAACTTGTGTGGGTACAGATTCAGACGGAGATTTCCAAGCGGGTACTTGTAGTGGTGGCTCTGGTGGTGGTACTTGGGCTACTTCAACCTCTCTAGTAGTAGGTCAACTCCTCAACTACCCTCTCAACGATACTGATGTAGTAATGATAGGTTCAGAAACGGCTACATCTTCTGCCGAGTTTTGGTTTGATCCAAATATTTCAAGGGCTTTCTTATCTTATGCCTCTTCTACCGCTCAAACTATCACCAACCTATTTGCCTCACTTTTTACACTTGATTCAGAAACCTTTGACTCCCTTACTGATGATGCCACTCTCGCTAATAATGGTGGTGATTTGCAAGTAGTGGATGTCACTTGTACTAATTGTCTAACAACAACAGAGGTAGCAAGTGCTGATCTCGCAACTCTAGCTACAAATGTATCTGATACAGATTTTGGTGATGTAACAGTCCTAACTGGTGCTTGGGCAGTGGAAGACGACTCGCACGCTCATACAGGTACCACCCTATCAAGCATAGATATATCAGATGATACTAACCTTACAGGTGGTCTTGGATTAACTCTTACAGGTGATGATATGGCTTGCGACACAGCATCAGGTTCGGTATTTGGCTGTCTCTCATCAACTGACTGGACTACTTTCAATAACAAAGCAGGCTTTGCCTATCCTTTCCCATCAGCGGCAACTTCAACTAGAGTAACTTTTTCTGGGGGGTTGGATTTTACTTATTCTAGCTCAACAATCTACTCTTCTTTCATAACTGCTTCCTCAACTAATGCAATATTTGGTAGCACTACTCTCTCGCAACTCACTTTTGGTGGAGTGACTGGTTCTGCTTGGTCTACATTTTGTACTTCAATAACTGGTTCGGCTGCTCTTTGTGACGGTTCAGATGATGGAGCAGGGGGTAGTGGTGGGGCTGACTTCACCTACGCTACTGACATTGGCTTTGGAATAACTGGTTCCGCTACTTCAACTAAGACATCTTTTACAGCAGGTATCCACGCCTCCTCAACTTCTCAATTTGCTAACTCTACAACCTCGCTCGCGACTATCTCAAATAGTTTGTGGATCAAAGATAATAAGATAAAACAACACGATGCTGGATTTCTTGATATTCAAAAAACGGGGTCTGACTTCACCTTAATGCGTATTCGTGCTCCACTTGGCGACTCTCAAGAAGCTACTCTCTCTTTGGTGAATGATATGAGTGCTACCGATGCAGGAGTAGATGAAGAATTTGTCGACTTCTATAATGAAAACTACGGTGACTCAAGACAATGGGGTTTTAGGCAAGCCTATTCTGGTACTGGTCAAGCCAAACCTTTTGTATTGGGTCATTGGAATACCGCTGGCTCAAAAGATGCAGGGAATAAATTCATTATCTTGCCTAATGGTACTTCAGCCTTCGCTCTCGCCACTTCAACTGTCAACCAGTCTTCAATGCTCCATATTGCCTCTACGAGTGCTAACTTTAAACTTAAAGTAGATGATGCTCCGGGTACAAACTTGTTTTCAGTTTTGGAAGGTGGTTATACAACTATAGCAACTACTACCGCCAATTATCCCCTAACATCGTTCTCAGCCACAGCTCCTCAGCTCGCTCTTTCAGCAGGAGCAGGAATAGCCCAGTGGACTCAACGAAATGCGGGTGGGAATTTGTACTTTGCCACTACTAGCGTTGCTGGCACCGCCACTACCTCTATCTCTGCCTTTGAAATCGCAGGCGATGGCTTTGGTACTACCACTCTAAGAGGGTTAAATATTGATGCCCAAGCTACCTCTACTTCTGATGTAGGTTTTAACATCACCACAGGTTGTTTCGCAATCGGAGGGACTTGTATAGGTGGTAGCGGTTCAGGATCTCCATCAGTTGGGGCAGTAAATGTCCTTCAAGCAAGTGATGGATCAGGTGGTTTTATAGCAACTGGTACTCCACAGCTAACAGTGGGTAACTTACGTTCAACTACTACTTCCGCTTCTTTCTTTACTGGTGGGCTTACAGTGGGGAGCCAAATCAGTGAGACATATCAACTAGTATCAGTAGGAACAAACAACACTACTGGTATTGGAGATTTGGGTATTATTGGTTCAGTAAACCTTGGAACTACTGACAATAACACTATCGGTTATCAACACGGGCAAGCAAATACATCAGGAACAGTACAGACCGTTGCTGGTTGGGATTTTGTTGGTAACTCTCACGTTGTAGGTGCTCAAAGTGGCTCTATCGCTTTCACCACTCGAAACGCAGGAAGCTTTGGCGAAAGAATGAGAATAAATTTTGATGGTAAGATCGGTATCGGTACGACTACTCCTCAATGGTTACTTAACCCAACTTCTACTACTCTGCCACAGCTCTCTCTTTCCAATGGAGCCGGCATCAATCAAGTAACCTTCCGAAACGCCGGTGGTTCTCTCTTTATATCCACAACAACTGTAGCCGGCACCGCTACCACCTCCACCTCTATGCTTGAAATTGCAACTGGTGGATTTGGAACTACCACACTCCGAGGACTCAACATTTCTGGTCAAGCAACATCAACAAGCAACGTAGGTTACAACATCACCGGTGGCTGCTTCGCAATCAACAATACTTGCGTCGGTGGTGGATCCGGCTCTGGCCTCACTAGCTACGACGCTTGGACTCATCCATTCGCTGGTTCATCTGCAACCTCTACCAAGTTCTTTGGCATCGGTACTACTACTGTCAACGCTTCAATCCCAGGTCTTACCGTCTCTTCTTCAACTATCCTTTCTGACGGCGCTGGTATCGCTCAATGGGTCACTCGAAACGCTGGAGGTAATCTATATTTCTCAACTACAACAGTAGCTGGAAGTGCTACCACTAGCACCGCCGCTCTTTCCTTAATCGGTAGTGGTAAACCCGGACTTGCCATCTCCTCATCCTCTCCTTTTGCCACTCTTGCAGTCAATCCAGTGGCAGGAGATTATAGTAATCAGTTTGTAGTGGGTAGCTCTACTGCTACCAACTTCAAGATAGACAACTCTGGGCATATATTCGTACCTTCTCTCTCAACAGCCACAGGGGGTACTAACCACGCAGGCTGTATAAACTCCACTACATTTGAGTGGACAAGGGAAACAACCGGAAGTTGTGTAGTTTCTTCAAGAAGATTTAAAGAAGACATAAAGCCCCTTAATCTTTCGGGAGTTGATCTGGTCTTGCGACTAAAACCAGTTTCTTTCGCTCCTAAATCTGACGATGTTGCTGACTACCAAAATAATCAAATTGGTTTGATTGCTGAAGATGTTGCAGAAGTTAATCCCCATTTTGCAAAATATGGGGAAGATGGTTTGCCTAGAACTCTTGATGACAGAGCATTACTTTCAACAGTAATCAAAGCTATTCAAGAACTCTGGCAAAAGATAACTGGAGTTGAAGATAGGGTGGAGAAACTTGAAAAAGAAAATAAAGATCTGAAAGATAGGTTAGAGTTGATTGAAAATAGATTAAAATAATATGCCATCAGGAAATCCAGGACAAAAAAGAAAACCTCATTCAGAAGAAACTAGAAGAAAAATGAGTGCATCTAAAAAGGGGAAAACTTTGTCTTACGAACATCGTAGGAGATTAAGTGAATCTCACAAAGGACAGATTTCTTATATGTTGGGCAAAAAACACACCAAAGAAGCCAGAAATAAAATCAGTAAAATGCAAACAGGAAAACCACGTTTAAAACAGAGAGGGGAATTGAGTAATCTATGGAAAGGTGGTATTACCACAATAAACGCAAAAATAAGAACTTCTTTGGAGTATAAAATTTGGCGAAGATCTGTTTTTGAAAGGGATGGATATACTTGCGTTTGGTGCGAATTGAAAAGTGGAAATGGAAAAGCGGTTTATTTATGTGCTGATCATATTAAACCATTCTCTTTGTTTCCAGAGCTTCGTTTCGCGATAGATAATGGAAGAACATTATGTCTAGAATGTCACAAGAAAACTGATACATTTGGCAATAAAATTAGAAATGCTAGACTTGATAAATTAGAAGAAAAATCAAGATGACTAAAAAACTCCTTACAATCCTACTCATCATCACAACGATTATCCTAACTGCTCCTTTTGCCTCACCAAAAAGTGTCGAAGCTGCTTCTTTTGGATTCGTACAGAGTACAGTGACTGCAGATGCTTCTGATTTAATAATGAATATGACAGTGACTGCAGGGAACCTCTTAGTGGTGTCGTGTAAATGGGAAGGGTCATCAGGTGGTACGGGTATGACTGTAACTGATGGTATAAGTTCTTTTGCCTTAGGGACATTAAGAAATGCTAGTAACGATATGCACGCCCAGATGGGGTATATGCTGTCCGCTAATGGTGGAGATAGAACCTATACAGTGGCAATAAATGGCACAGAAACTTTTGTAGCCTGTGCACTCGCAGAATTTACTGTTTCAGGCATAGTGGCTTTTGATACCCAAGCAACAAATAGTGCTTTATCAGGTACTGCTTTATCGTCATCAGATATAACCCTTGCCGGAACACAAGCTGGATTAGTGGTGGGTTGGTCAGGGATATATGCCACAGGGTCATTCTCTAGTGTGAATATTAACGGTACAGCTGCTGATGGTGTGATTACCCCACACAATTATACTTCTATGTCCTATTCACTGATTAATTCAGGTACGATGGATGCTGATTTTACATCAAGTATAGATACCACTTGGACTGCTAATATTATTGCGTTTAAATCTACCGATATAAGCCAATCTCATTTTAGGTTTCGCAATGACGATGGTTCGGAAAGCACGGCTACTTGGCTTGCAGGAGAGGACACAAACATCATCCATCCATCCTTAACTGCTGCTCGTTTAAGACTTCAAGCTTCTACTACTCTTGATATGTCACCAGTTAACTATCAATTAGAGTACAAACTCTCTACCGATAATTGGTGGACTGTTGCCACTACTTCAGCTAAACAATACGCTACTACTTCGTATATAGGCAAAGGGACTTTTACATCAGGAGCGGCCTCACTTTCAATCCCTTTTTATACCAATTATGCACCAGGTGATGTTGCCATCCTTTGTGCTACCACCGACCAGCAAAATATGACTACCCCAACTGGTTGGACAGAAATATCGGGTTCACCACAAGGGGTTGGAACAGCAAACATACCCACTTCAGTTAGACTAGAAGCATATTATAAAGTGGTGCAAGCGGTAGAAGCTAACGTTACTTTTGCTGATGTAGGAGCATTTCACGCAGCTCAAATTTATGGTTTTAGAGGGGTATCTACCACTACTCCAATACAGACATCGGCTGGTTCAGTGGAGTCAGCTTCAACTACCGCAATGTCGTGGCCGTCTGTCACCACTACCACCACAGGAACCTCAATTTTAATGTGTGCGGCTATGAATGATGACGAAACTGATACTACCAACTCATCAAGTCAGGCAAACACAAATCTTACTGGACTATGGGAGGCTCACGATCAAGTAGTGACCACAGGGACTGGAGGAGGTTTGGTCACGTTAGTCGCATCATCTTCAGTTGCAAGGGCAATCGGTAATACTACCTCTACTGGAGACTTATCAGGTCGCCACGGCTACATCACGGTGGCTCTTAACCCTATTATTAGAAAATTCTCGTTAAACGCATCCGCTAATATAACTGATGCAGGAGAAAACACTACTGCTCAATTGTCAGTACCGGGAGGTAAATCCTTCACTGCTGGACGTATACACGATAGCAAAAACCCCTCTGATGGAGTGGATATAGCATCGGATAGGTATTCGGAGTTTGAATGGAGTTTGATCTCAACTGCCGCTGTTTCTGATGGTGAAATATACAACTGGAGAATGACTGCGTCTGGTACACCTTTCACTACTTATACTGTCAATCCAACTTGGACGATAGGAACTCCGGCCGCTGGTGCCCAACCAAACAATCCTGCCATAATGAATGTCCGAAGTCAGATTAATGTACAAGGTGGGGTGAGGGTAGGAAATTAATAGATTAATAAGCCACGATGAACGAGCAAGATAAACACATAGAAGAAGTAGCCAAAGATTTTATTGAAAAGAGGATGGAGTCCGTTATCGGGGTATTCAACAATCTATTCTTAGACCATAGGGAAGAAATGAAAACACTGGTCATTGATAATATGGATAAGAAGTTTAACGGCAATATGGAAAAGTTGAATGTAAGAATGGACAAACAAGATATAATCCTCAAGCGTCTAGATGAGCGTATCAAACCGTTTGAAGAGACGCGGACTTGGTTCCAAGATGCTAAAAAAGGTACTGGTTGGGTAGCTGGATTTTTGACATCAATAACTTTAATAGTAGGTGCGATAATTTATTTACTAAAATGGACAAAATAAAACAATTTGGATTTGTTCCACCAGTATACAAGGTTAGCTAATAATTGCACCTAACTATATCAAAATGAAAAACAAAAATCAAATAGAAAATTATGGGTTTGTGAAGCCTGAGCATGATAATAGGGATTTCATTTTCGGCAGTGCTTTCAACTCACTACCTAAAACAATACTACAAGCTAATGGGGATTGGTCTCCATATCTCCCCCTTTATGAGAGACAATTTGGTGCTGGATGGGACTCATACGGTTGCACTTGTTTTGGAACTCTCAACTGCTTAGAGGTCATAATGAAAAAAGTATATGGTACTGATTTTGACTTCTCTGAACGCTATCAATATAACTTAATCGGTATAGAACCGCCCGGCTCTGACCCAAAGAAAGTCGCACAATCTATCCACTCTGATGGTGTCCTAGAGCAAAAAGACTTACCATATGAAGACAATCTAAATGTCTTTAAGAGTCCCCGACCAATGACAAAAAGTCTCATAGATAAAGGACATCTCTGGCTTCAAAGGTATGGATTTGGTTATGAATGGATTGACGCTAATGTTAAAAACCTGCGAGAATGTTTGCAATATTCTCCTATAGGGGTATCTGTCTGTGCTTGGTATAAGAACGATAAAGGACAGTATTATTCCCCTAAAGGAATGGACAATAACCACTGGACTCTATTGTACAAAATAGGAGACAATGGCGAATTTTATGTCTTTGATAGCTACGACCAAGAGATGAAGGTATTAACACCAGAACATAACATTGAGTACGCAATGCGATATAATGTAGAGGTCAAAAGTCCTCAACAAATATTCAACAATATTCAATTAAATTTTATTAGTATTTTACTACAATATGTTGCTAACCTATTTAAAAAGACTGCTAGAATTGGTGCAGAAGTTATTACAGAATACTTCCGTCCCAGATATTAAAAGTATGGATTACTTACCTCTTACTAAAGATTCAATAGAGATATTAAAAGAACAATTAGAACCATCTATGAAAGATAAATTTTTAAAAGTTTGTTTGGATGCTCTTGATACTGATCCTTCTACACTGGACTCTGTGAAGGATGAGTTAGGTTGTGCGGATACTGTATCTCATTTAATTAAAAAATTACTCCCCGACTTTCCTATCATAGTTTCTACTAAAGATTTGGATATGAAGTTATTTATGGACAAGAGGTTTCGGAGAGAGACCGAACCTGCTAAGGGTAGAATTATAATTAGTCCGAGAAACAATACACAATACGGCCATACTGGCGTATGGATAACAGAAGAAAGAATTGCGAGCAATAATTCTTTTGGGATAAATAAAGGTAAATTTAATGGTAATTATACTTACGCTGAATGGATAAAAGAGTTTAAAGAGAAAAGAGGCCTTAGAATTTATATCTATAGTTTAGTTTAACCAAGCCCAAGTTTTTCCCGCAAGAATACTCTTAATTGTTCCTCTTGGAGCGTTATAAAATTTAGCAATTTTACTTACCTTTCTATAACCACCACAATAAAGAGCTCGCATTTCTTTGACTTGTGCTTGTGTTAAATATGATTTGTGATGTTTTTCCCCAACAGGAAGGAGTCCATTTTTATCTCTATGTTTTAAATTTTCTTGAATAGAACACCACTCTAAATTCTCTACTCGGTTGTCTGTTTTTATACAGTTTTTATGGTTGACTGTTTTGTATTTTTTATAATTTGAGATATAAGTTTGAGCTACTAATCTATGAGCGGTTCTATAGAAATGTTTACCCCCAATTCTTAGGTGATAAACTAAATAACCATTTTTTAAAATACTTCCATTTAACCACCTGCCCGTCCTTAATTGAGCAAATGGACAATTCATCCTTGGATAACTCCACACTCTCCCATCTCTTGTAATTGCATACAAACCCTCAAACCCTTTTATATCTTTCATAAATTTTATACCAGAAAAGGGTACACGCTTGACAGAATGTACCCATCTCTAGTGTCAAGCTAATAAGACTTTTATTGTATCATATTATCTTTGTATTTGGTATAATAATGTCGTCTTTATCAGATTAAATAAAAATACAATGAGTGAAGAAAACACACCAGAAGCAGTAGAAGAAGCTGTTGATGCCGTTGAAGAAGCGGTAGAAGCCCCAACTGCGGAAGCAGAAGGAGCGACTGAATAGTCTTTTAACTCCGCTTCTAGGGCTTTCCTGGGTGCGGGGATTATCAGATTAACGAATTAAACCAATGGGGAAAATCACAAATATAATCGTATCATTATTAGTAATATCTTCACTGTTTTTAGGTTATAAAGTTTATAGTTTAGGCAAAAGATTAAACGAAACAAATCTAGTTCTTTCTCAAAGAGTAGAACCAACACTTGCTCAAGTTGTAAAATTTCTTACCGAGGCGGTGAATGCTAACCAACCTAAATAAAATGTCACAAGAATATATATTAAGTATCGTTCTAGTTATCGGTGGAATATTAAAAGCCTTTGGAATTGAAATAGAAAACTCTGCTCTTGAAGGTATAATTGGTGGAGGTATAGCCCTCTATGTAGCATTTAGACGACATCAAAAAGGCGACATCAATATTCTCGGAGCCAAAGTTTAAATACCTATCTGACTGATTATAAATAATTTACTTTATGTATGATTATGCACTCAATTTACTCCTAACCATAGTTGTCCTTGCTCAAACCATAACACCCGTTTATACACCTCCTGTTGTAATAGACCAACAGATAGCACTCCCCCCTATTCAAACGCCTGTAATCGCACCACAGCAAGCCACAGAGCCTGTGGCGGTTGAAGTAGAACCTGTTACCGAGCCTATAAAGAAAGAATGTAGCTGTGTTATGTACATACGATCTAAAGGTATTCCTATGCCTCGCTTAATTGACGCTAAAAACTTTGACATCACTTTAAACTCTCCCCCTTTCAAAGGAGGATTAGTAAAAATGAAATATGGCGAAGTGTATCACCTAGCCTATGTTGAAAGTATCAGTGCTGACGGCATAAACATCTCCGAGCAAAACTATTCTAAAGACCCAACCTGTCCAGTAACCTATCGCAAACTAGACTTTAGCGATCCTACAATTTTAGGTTTTGCAAGGAGTGGGTATCCGATGGAATAATCCGCCCGAAATTTAAACTCGTCATTTAAAAAGTAGGGCGATAACATTATTAGCAAAACGCTAATAAATAAAACTAGCAAGGACTTCTCTCTAAATGGGAGAAGTTTTTGTTTGCTTGACAATCTAGTTGCTTATTTTTTCTAAGTTGTATGTGGTATAATTAAGTACAGATTTTGTTAGGAGGTTTATGACTCTCCCGCGTTTAAACTGTCAGTGTCAGTGTGGACAGGTAGTGCAACCGTACATCCTTGCTCTCACACAACTCCGTCAACTTTTACTGTCGGGTCAAGGAGCCTCAACAACTCCGTTTCTCATTTCCACGTAGTATCAACTAAGAAAAGGGGTGATCATTTATCTAGCAGAAGGAGTTTGCTCGTCAGACTCCTTTTTGTTTATCCCTTTCGGCACTTTACAAACAAGTAAAAGTTTTCCCCAGTTTTTATTCCTCTCATCAACATTTTAATTTTATAATTAGTTGGTATGAATTATTATTGTTCTCGTTCAACTAAATGTAGAATTTGTGATTTTTGTGATTTGATTACTCCACAAGATAGGTTATGTTTTAGATGTGGAAAGTACACAATGATAAAAAAGGGGAATGTACATAATAGATTATTAACAATACGAAAGTTTTACGCCAACATTTTATTATATGATATAGTTTAACAAAAGAGAATCTGATTTCTTTTTTGAATACGCTCACAAGAGCATAGCTCCCCCTAAGACGTGGAGTGAGGAGATAGCGAAGCGGACGATTGGTTTAATTGCTGATTGTCTCGCCATCGCTATTTTTCTTTGGTAAATATGTTATACTTTATCGTATGGTTTTAGATCTTAGAGCATACGCTAAAAAGTACAGAGAAACTCATAAAGAGTATTACAGATCATATAAAAAAGAATATTATAAAAATCATAAAGATTATTTTATAAATTACAGATACACTTGCTATAATCTATTCATAAGAAGTCTCGCCAACTCTTAATTTCCACTAAGGGAAAGAGAAACCGCAAGGTTATCACGGCGTAATGGCAAACCATAAGAAAAAACAACACAAAATACGAGGCAAAGAGATTTTTGAATATGTCTGGGGATTTAAAAAGAGTTTTATAAAAGATTACAGTGACAAAGAAATTTTTAAAAAAGAAATACACCGAAAAGGAATTGAGAGGTTTTATCAAGATGGCTGAAGTAGCGTTGCGAGAATGGAATGACTTTTTATTTGAATGTCAGATTAAATTAAACGATTTAAAGTTTAAAAAATAGGTTTATTCACTCATAACCCCGTCAGTCTAATCATTTAGTTCAAAAGTAGAAGACTTAATTCGTTAGGTAAATGAGCGGTGCAAATTCCACTCAATGATTAGACGGGGTTATGAGTGCATAAACAAAACCACTCCCGCAAAGGAGTGGCTAAAATTTTATATATTATCGGGTCAAGAGGTGTAATAAAAACATTGACCCTACCGCCAGCCATACGGCTTTTTGGTTATAAGACTTTATACTAACATACTTTGACCTTTTGGGTAAAGCCAACTAAATGGTGGTGAGTTATCCACACTTATTACAAAAATACTATTGATTGTATTTTTTTTGAGAGTATAATGTATTTGTTGAGCAATCAACCAACGAACCTTTAAGCCCATTTTTAGTACCCAATCACAGGGCTAGCAGGTCGCAAGATTTGCTGGTTCGTTGATTGGGTTTTAATTTTATGTCAAAACAAAGAGTAATTAAAGATGAAATGTGGGATGATGAGTGGTTTTATGATTTAGATCCATCTGAAAAGTTGTTGTGGGTTTTTTTGTTGACTAACCCTAGAAGTAACATTGCAGGTATTTATAAAATAAATAGTCGTTGGGTATCTCAAACAACGGGTTTTGAAAAAGATGTTGTAAAAAACATTATGGGTCGTTTCAAAAAAGATAAGAAGATTTTATATGAAAATGATTGGATTGCTATTATAAACTTCCATAAACATCTCCCATATAGAAATGAAAATATCGCTAAAGGCATCAAAAGGCTTTATGAAGAAATGAAAGACTATACAAAGGCTTTGAAAGGCTTTGAAAGCGTTTGGGTTACTCTACTTAACTCTACTCTACTCTACTTATCAGATAGCGAGTCTAAAGACTCGCAGAGTGTGATTAAAAAAAAACTATGAAAAGATACAACGAAGATCAATCCTATGAGGAGCCTAGTATAGACCTTGATACCGGCGAGCGAGTAGAAGTAAAACCCCAAACTAAGAAGTACCCCAATTCTAAGGTAGTCTTTAGTCTCTTTGGTAAATACCCCGCTAATTGGAAAATAAATAAAACTCAACTCCAGTCTGCCGAAAACCTATTTTTAGAGAGGGGGGTAGAACAGATAATTAAAGCTCTTAATTTTATTAAAGAGAATAAAGAGGATAAGTTTTGCCCCATTATAAATTCACCCTATGATTTAGACTCTAAATGGGCAAAAATGATAGGATTTAAAAAACGACAATGAAAATAGAAGACTTAATAAAATCATTAGAAAAAGAGCAGACTAGAGCAA
The DNA here is from genome assembly GCA_031401615.1 of Minisyncoccota bacterium. Lineage (GTDB taxonomy): Bacteria > Patescibacteriota > Minisyncoccia > Phycocordibacterales > UBA9973 > UBA4124. The sequence goes on from JANNRS010000011.1 coordinate 23,401, forward strand.
CTGGCGATCTTCATAGTTTGGCTGGTATGGTGAGGTTGAAAAGTATTGCTCAAGAATACAATGGGGAGTATAAACTTATTTGGTCAGATAAATTGCTAGAAGAAATTAAACAAAGACCAAAGAAAATTCTCTATAAGACTGGGGTTCCTTTATTGGATGATTTGATTGGAGGTTTTAAAGAGCAACAACTTATAACTTTATCTGGGGCGACTAAGCACGGTAAAACTCAATTTGGGCTTTTCTTAATGGAAAAACTTACTGAACTTAATCCCCTAATGATACCACTAGAACAATCTAACGAAGAAATTATTGAACAGAGATTTGATAATGGATATTCTATCCCCAAATTCCTTTCTCCTGAAAAATTGGCAGCTCGGGTAACAGTGGACTGGATTGAAGAAAGAATTGTTGAGGGGATAGCAAAATATAATACTAAGCTGATCTTGATAGATCATTTGGGTTATATAAATGATTTTGGAGAGGATGGTCAATTTAAGAGAGAAAATCTAGCTTATCGGATTGGTCAAATAATGAAAGGGTTAAAAAATCTAGCTAAGAAATGGGGAGTAGTTATAATTCTTTTAGTCCATATATCTCAAAAAGATGAGTCGCATCCACCAACAATGGAGGATATAAAAAATTCATCCGATATTGCTCAAGAGTCTGATCTAGTCATTATGTTATGGAGAAAAAATGAGCAGAAAAATAAAGTGAGAATATATCAAAACGAAACTCTAGTATCGGTAATGGCAAATAGGCGGACAGGTAGAAATGGGAATGTTGGTTTAAAGTTTAATACTAAAACTGGCCAATACGAAGAAGAGAATGGTTGGGTAAAAGCGATGGAAGACTCTGCTAGGAATGACATTGAGGCTGATGATAATCTTGCGCTGATATGAAAAATCTATATGAGAAATTTTTTTATACAAATTGGTACTTAGAGGATTTAGAGTGGTTTAAAAATGACTTGATATTTTTTAGTCATTTGAAAAAACCCGAAGTAAAGGAAATGTACAAAAGGCATATTGAATGGGAGTTAGCACAATTAAAAACTTTAAAAGATAAATTAAAAAGCTATGACTGAGCAACAAGTCCTAGAAGAAATAATTGAGTGGGTAGGTAGAAGAATAAAAGAACTCCCAAATGGAGAGTCAATTTATTATAAGGAAATGCGAGAGAGTTTGAGATGGGAGTTGAAGACGGTTAAGGAGAGATTAGAGGGTAAAAGGTAGTTTTAATCATTAAAGAAGTAATTAAACAAATATGAAGGAAGACTATTTTGAAAAATGTTTGCATTGTTATACAAAATGGAACGCTTGTAAGTGTGAACGATGCCACCATTGTGGTAAATCTATAAGTAAAAAAACTGTTGGTTATCCATTCTGTTCTATGTTTTGTTCTGAAGGTAATCGTTTAGGAGTAGTTAATCCAAACATAATATGAAAGCTTTATTAAAATTAAGTTATAAGAAATGAAGAAGAAATTAACAAATATAGAAAAAGCTTATCCTGAAGCATATAGGTTAGCTCGTAGATTTCACGAGTTTTATGAACAGTCCGCACCTTTCTTTGGATATAAAACAAATAAAGAAACAAAAGAGTTTGACCCAGAAAGTGCAAATGGTCGTTTAATGGCTTGGGTGTGTTTTGAAATTGTAAAAGAAGAGATTGATAGATACAAAGACGCTTTTTATAAGAACAGTGGTAAAAAGTAAAATGAAAATAAAAATCAATCCAAAGGTAAAAATTCACTGTCCCCTCCACAACTTACAAATCAGTAATCCTAACGCTGGCTATGCCGTAGCTTGTATAAAATGTTATCCAGAGAAATGAAGAAACGAAATCCAAGATTTCCTGATTATACACTCGTAACCACCAAAGAAAGTGGAATAATAACTTTTGGTACGAATGTATGGATTAGAAAAGATAAGCTAGCTTTGATTATTGTTTTTCCTACAGGACAAGAATTACATTTTAGACCAGTGGAACTTGACAAAAGTGAAAAGTAATCCCAAATCCGTTATCAACAGTTTTGATATTGCTTTTATAATTGATAGGTGATAAGGTATAGGAGGTCGAGAGGAAGTTCTTTGAATTGAGAGATGGCGGAATATGTAGACGCTAGAGGGGTTAGAGTCTGTGCCCCCTTAATCGAGGAGTTAAAACTATATTTGTTCTGAAGGTAGTTAAATTGATCTTTACGCCTTCAAGACTTCTCCAGCCGAAATGCTGGCTCACAGCACCTATGTAAAGTGAAAATCTTTACTCTCTCAACTCAGAGAATTTCCATTTAAAAGTAACATCAGAAATATGGAAAATAAAAAAGCATACTTAGAATTTAGAGGTTTAGAATTTGAAGTTGAAATACTTGGTCATAAGAAAGGGTATGGGAAACAGAGATTTCTAATCTCTCCAGTCGCAGGGAATGGACAAGTTTGGATGAATGAAGAAACTTTAATCAAAATAAAATGAATAACTACATCGGAAGATTTAGATTAGCTCGTGAAGAGCAATTAAGAATAAAGGTAGGTCTTTGGATTATTTTAGCAATGTTAATAATAACAACAATCAAATAAAATGGAAAATAAATATAACACAGTAGCAGGATTAAATTCCGCCCCAAGAGTAATGTCATCTACAGAGAGTGAATTACAAGGACTTCAAGGTGCAACAGAACAATTATCAGATACAGTCAATGCTCTTTATGCCAGATTAACTTCTGCATTAAGACAACCAAACCCAGAAACAGGTAGGGATGGAAAAGACCAAGTGGAATTGGCTCCATTGCCTCAAAGTATCAGAGTGCAAAAAGAGGGTGTGTTGAGAAATGTTTATGCAATTAGAGATTTATTAGATAGATTGGAACTATGATTATTAGTGCTAACACGATTATATGAGGATAAAGAAGTTGTATAAATTCCTCCGTACTGGTCTTAAATCAGATAGAGGAAATCATACTTGGGAGCTAAATAAATGGTACAAAGAAGATATTGTTGAAATCTGTGAAAAGGGTTATCACGCTTCTAAAACTCCATTACAGGCATTAGGTTATGTAGCAGGTGAAATATTAGCCGAAGTATCTGTTAGGGGTGAATCAGTAATCCAAGATGATAAAGAATGCTGGTCTGAAATGAAGATAACTAAAGCATATCATTGGACTAAAAAGGATTCAGTGGAACTCTCTATTTTTTCTGCTGAACTATGTTTAGAGAACTTTGAAAAACTGTATCCTGACGATAAGAGACCTAGGGAAGCTATTGAAGCGGCTAGAAAAGTTTTAGGAGCTGACACTGAGGAGAATAGGTCGGCGGCGTGGTCGGCGGCGAGGTCGGCGGCGGAGTCGGCGTGGTCGGCGTGGTCGGCGTGGTCGGCGGCGTGGTCGGCGTGGTCGGCGTGGTCGGCGGCGTGGTCGGCGTGGTCGGCGTGGTCGGCGGCGTGGTCGGCGTGGTCGGCGTGGTCGGCGGCGGAGTCGGCGGCGGAGTCGGCGGCGGCTAAAAAACTTCTCATTTCAAAGTTGGATGCTTGGTTTATTAAACAAATTAAAACTCTTAAAAAATATGAATAACCCAATCTTTGAATATGAGTTTGTAGAAAGCAAAGAAGACTTAATGAAACAGATTGATGGGTGTGAAGGGAGACATACTCAACAAGCAATTTATTCAACTTTTCACTCGGCACTTACACAAGTTTGTTTTGGGTGTAAAAAAATTAGAAGTAGCATTAAACGATAAATGTATGAATGACGAAACAAAAGCTGGTGGTACAGATGCTCCTAGATTTGATGGGGATTATAATGATGAAGAACCAAAAGAGCCGAGTTGGTTTGATTTGGAAGGAGATCGGCAAGATACACCACCAGATTTAAAAGAATAATTAAAAGAATATGACAAACATTATCGAAATCCAGACTGAAATAAAAAAGGAACTTGGAAACAAAAGTGTGATGGACGCTTTGGTCGCTACTACTTTTAAAGGATTAGCAGTGCCACAAATTTATCTAGCGGTGCAGGAAGGTATCTTGAGGGGGTTTGAATTTAAAGACTTCCTAGAAAAAAATGTCTACGCTATCCCCTACGGATCGGGATATAGCTTGGTAACTTCCATAGACTACGCTCGTAAAATGGGAATGAAAAGCGGGATTGTTGGAGTATCAGCTCCCACTTACGAAGAAAAAGACGGCAAAATAATCTCTTGCTCAATCACAGTCAAAAGAAAAGTAAGTGATTATATCGGCGAGTATTCCGCCACAGTATATTTTGACGAATACAACACTAAAAGAAACCAGTGGACTACAAAGCCTCGTACTATGATTGCAAAAGTAGCCGAAATGCACGCTCTCCGTAAGGCTTGTCCCGAAGAACTATCACAGGCATACTCTGAAGAAGAAAAGCAAAAAGAAATTGAAGTACCAGAATTTGATGTCGCACCTTTCAAAGCAAAGTTAGAAGCTACTAAAACAATGGCGGAAATAAAAACAGTTTGGAATGCTTTACCGGCAGAGGCTAAAAAGGAGCTAGAAACATTAAAAGACGAATTAAAGTTGAAGTATGCATAATAAACCTCATTCCAAAGAAGCCAGAGAGAAAATTAGGATTGGGCATACTGGCAAAAAACATTCAGAAGATCATAGACAGAAAATGCGAGATGGAATGATTAAAAGGTATGATAAAATAGGTAGAAAAGAAAGACCTAGACATTACCATACGACAGATAGCGTATATAAACAGTGGCGTTCCAATATTTTTACGAGAGATAATTGGACTTGCCAAACTTGCAGAATTAGAGGCGTGTATCTAGAAGCTCATCATATAAAATCTTGGTCAAGATTTCCTGAACTAAGGTACGAGTTAAGTAATGGGGTTACTTTGTGTAAAGAATGTCACAAATTAACAGATAATTATAAAAACAAGAAATGAAAACTTTTAAATTTGAAACAAGGGAAGAATGGCTAATGGCTAGGCGAGGTAAGATCACTGGCTCTCGTTTAAAAGATATTGTGGTCAAAAGAGGGACTGGCTACAAAATAGGGTTTTATGAATTGATAGCCGAAAAACTTGGTATTCCTGCTGATGATGAAAGTGCTATGGATCGGGGGACTAGACTTGAAAGCGAAGCGGTTGAGCAATTTACAAAAGAAACAGGTAAAAAAGTAGATACAAGTTTGGTGATGTGGACACGAGAGGAAAATGAGAATATCGCGATCTCTCCCGATGGCTTCGGTAAGGACTTTGCAGTAGAAGCTAAATGCTTATCCTCTGCCCGCCACATTGAAGCTTGGCTCACTAAGAAAATCCCTGATGAATACGAATACCAGAAACTTCAATACTTCATAGTAAACGACAAGCTCAAAAAACTTTACTTTCTCTTTTATGACCCTAGACTGCTTTATAAACCTTTTTTCACCATTGAAGTAAAAAGAGAGGATGTAGAAGAAGAAGTCCAAGAATACTTGGAGTATCAAAAAAACATACTAGAAAGAGTAGACGAAATTGTAAACGATTTAACCTTTTAAACTTATGAAAAAATATAACTTGTCCAAACCAAGAAAATACACCGACTCTCAAGGTAACGAAAAAACATACTGGGATAAGGTGGGAGAAATGATAGAATTTACCAAACAAGACGGCACTGTAAACAGAATAGTAAAAATCCCTGCAATCGGACTGGAAGCCAATGTATTTGAGGAGAAGCCGAGAGAAGAAGCTCCAAAACCACAGCCAAAGGTTGATGTGGCTGAAGAAGACTACAATAAATACCCAACGGAAGAAGTCGTGAACGCCGAGGACATACCCTTTTAAGCTCCTACAGTGCGATTTAAGAGGTTTTAATCAACAACTATGGCAAAGATACCATTCTACGCAAAATCAGAGCAAGGCAAGCTAGTATTCTCTAATCACAGAGAAATAAACGATTATTTATTATCTGTAAACGGCAAGCAACTCAAAGTAACGATAGAGAGAGCTACTGGTAGGAGAAGCGATGACCAAAACTCTGCCCTCCATCTCTGGTTTGAAATGTTAGCTCAAACACTTAACGAAGCAGGCTTTTCGGTTCAACAGATATTAGCAAAGAAAATGGATATGGATTGGTCGGCTGTATCAGTAAAAGAGTTCCTATGGAGGCCAGCTCAAAAGAAACTTATTCAAAAAGAGAGTACAACAGAATTGGCTAAGATTGAAGAGATAGACTTGATTTTTGACCATCTCAATCGGCATTTGTCCGAAAAATTCTTTATTGAGGTTCCTATGTTTCCATTTGACCCTAATAAAAGATGATGAAGAGATCAGGATTTAAAAAACGAATAACCAAGCCAATGAAAGCCAAACAAACTGGCTCGGTAAGAATAAACCTTAAAAGGAAGGCTTGGGACTTATTTTCAAAGTGGATTCGTCAAAGAGATAAACGATGTGTAACTTGTGGCTCTACTAACGATCTTCAGGCAGGACACTTTTGGCACGGAGTCCTTGACCTAGACGAAATGAACATTAACGCACAATGTAAAAAATGTAATACCCATCTTAGCGGTAATTTAGGTCATTACTCAATGTATTTAATCAACAAATATGGATTAGATAAATTCAAAGACCTAGAACAACGCCATTGGCTAGCCAAAAGAGGCGAATTTAGGTCAGATAGTCAGTTGATTGAAATTATTGAACATTATCAAAATCTAATTAAACAGTAAATTAACATAAAAGAGATGGAGATTTGCCAACATTGCGGAATGTATATGAAGCCCTTTTCCCATAAGAAGGAAGGCAGTCAGCAATTCAAAGATGCTACTTGTGAATTTTGCGGTGAAATTATCGCAGAAGTTGTAGATGACAAGTGGCAAAAGGTAACCCCCCTAAAGACTAATAATTAACTATATGGAAATAGCAAAATACAATGAAGGTAAATGGTTTCTAACTCACTCTTGGTGTGTGGATGATTTTGGGTTAAAAAGAAATATGATGGAAATATATACTATCAAAGAAGATGGAATGAAAATGATTTACCCTTTTTGGCCTCCACCTAGAGTTTCAAAAGTAGAAAGAGGTCAGGTTTTTGAAGGAGACGACATAACGCCTTATGAGACCTTTGAGTATGCAGATATGTTACGAGAGCAAATTGAGAAATTAAAACTTAATTAACTATGAATAATTTATCAACCCCTTTAACCTCTATGAAATGAGATGGAATAGAAAAGAAAAGAATAATGGTTGGAAAGTAAGGTTTGCATTTTACCCAATTAAAATAGGAGATACTTGGATTTGGTTTGAGAGATACATATCCAGATTTGAAGGATTGTATTATTCAGTAGATTTTTACGAGGGCTGTGCTGAAAGGGTTGGGTATCCTTGCGATTGTTTTAGACACTAATTTATTATTTTAACCTCTATATGATGAAAGAAGAATTAAAACTCTGTCCTCAATGCCACACTATGAAAGCATTTAGCACTAATATTTGTTTTAGGTGTTTAGATCGCAATGAGGCGAGAGAAGAAGTGAATAAAGAACTGGTAGCAAAGTTGGAAGGGATGAAAGAAAAAGAAATAGATAATTTATGGGCTTTATACAGAGAATTTTGTAATAGGGCAAATCAAGCAAATATGGAAAAGCGAACTTTGTTTAGCCCATAACTTATTAAAGACTATAACCTAGAGTAGAAATATGAAAGAAAAATCAAAAACACAATCTCACTACACATTCAATATAATGGTAGGTGGGCATATAGACTCTATTGATATCATTCAAGAAGAAAACGAACCTAGACAAGCTATTACTGTGAAATTCTTTCAAGATCGCTGGAGAACACCTAAAGACACAGTGGAGTTGCTAGAAAAAGTAATCGTTATTATTAAAGATAATTTTAAATAAAATGACTAGAGCATTAAGTGAAGATATAAGTGAGTCAGAGGTGTATCAGAATAAGTTGTTGGGGGAGATTATAGAAGAGTATATTGTATTTTGTAAAAAAGAAGATATAAAGACTGGCTACCATCAGAATTTAGAGACGACAATCATTTCCGATTGGTGGATTAAGAAGATGCCAGATTTTCACTCTAAAATGTCCGATGAAATGTTTAGACAACAGAATACTAAGAATGAAGACTATTATTGTAAAGCCCGTACTGATAAAGGTTGGTTATTCTTTAGGACCAAAGAAGACTTCGAGAAGTGGAGAAGTGAAGATGAAGACAAAGTTGGTGGAACTAATACTGGTGGTATGGTATAATGTAGTCATAATATTTATGTTGAGCGATGACTATATTAAAATCAAAATTTAGAATACCAATAATTACAGAAGAAGAAACCGGTTATCCTATTAGACAGAAGGTAGGTCGTCCGCACCGGATGCACAGAAGTCCCAAAAATAGACATGATAAAAGAAACAGCAGTAAAAGTATTAAGTATTTAAGAGAGAAAGGTAAAATATAAAGTATGGTATAATTAAGGTATTAATTTAAATAAATAACAATGGACTACTTAAATCAAAAAGAAGTAAATAAAAAAGCTCCTAAAATCTTTGGCAGAGAAAAATATTGGAACGAAGTCAAAAAACAAAGAGATGCTATAGCTGATCCTCTAATTAGAAAAAGGAAATCTAAAGATGGTGTGTATTCAAAAAAAGATGTATTGAAAGGCTATAATGATGCTTTGAAGAAAGGTCAATTAGGAGGTACTGGTTGGGGGAAGTAAAACTATGAGAGACACATCCCTTTGTTGGTACTGTGAAGAACGTCCAAAGAAGAAAGAAAAAGACGCTATTTTTTGTAACAAATATGAAAAGATAAGAGTAAAAGATGTAAAGAGAGCGGAGCAAGAAAATTTTTATGCAAAAGTTTAATATATGAAAAGAGCTAAAAGAGAAGGAGAGGGTAGACCATCAATCTTTACTAAAGATCTTAGTGAAGCTATTTGCCAGCGTATTGCTTCAGGCGAGAGTCTTAGAAGTATATGTAAGGATGATAATATGCCAGAGAGAACCACTGTTCATTTATGGTTGATTGACAAAGAGAAAGAAGAGTTTTTCAACCAATACGAAAAATCTTGCAATACTAGAGCAGAAAATATGTTTGATGAGCTTGTAGAAATTGCAGATGATGGTTCCAACGATTATATGGAGAGAGAAAATAAAGATGGTAGTTCATATACCACAGTTGATAGTGAACACATACAAAGATCAAGGTTAAGAGTAGATACAAGAAAATGGTATTTATCTAAAGTCTTACCTAAGAAGTATGGAGATAGACAAATACTTGCAGGAGATGAGGATAGTCCACTTAAACTAACTCTAGTAAACTATGCCGATAATAAAGGAACTATACCAACCAAGGGAATACCAGATACCGATAATTAAAGCGTTTGATAACGGCTTTAAGAGGATTGTCCAAATCTGGCATCGCAGAGCTGGAAAGGATCTTACTACTTTGAATCTTGTTATAGGAGAAATGGTGCAGAGAGTGGGAAATTACTATTATTTCTATCCTACTTACGGACAAGGACGCAAAGCTCTATGGGACAATAAGACAAAAGATAGTAAACCTTATTTGTCATTCTTTCCAAAGGCTCTTATAAAAAAACAAAACAACCATGAGATGAAAATAGAGCTAACAAATGGCTCACTATTTCAGATCATAGGGCTTGAGAATGTTGATAATGTGATGGGGCCCAATCCTAGAGGATGTGTATTCTCTGAATATAGCCTTCTTAATCCTAGAGCTTGGGACTTAATACGTCCGATTCTAGCTGAAAATGGTGGTTGGGCTATATTCAACTACACCCCTAGAGGCAAGAATCATGGTTTTAAGCTATACACAACCAACAAAGATAACCCTAAATGGTATTGTGAGATATTAAGAGCAGATCAAACAAAAGCGATAAGTGATGAAGATATTGATGAGGAGCGTAGAGCCGGGATGACAGAAGATATGATCCAACAAGAGTTTTACTGCTCATTCATCTCTGCGATACAAGGCTCATACTATTGGGAACAGGTAGATAGGGCAGAGAAAGATAATCATTTTAAGGATATACCTTATGACTCGAAATTACTTGTACATACTGTATGGGATTTGGGTAAGAATGATTATAATTGTATTGGGTTCTACCAAAATGATGGAGTGAGTGTAAGAAAGATTGATTATTTAGCCGGAGGCAGAAAAGGGCTGTTAGACTGGATAAAGTTAGTAAGAGAAAAACCGTATATCTATGGAAAACACTTTGCCCCTCACGATATTGAAGTATCAGATTATACTTTAAATGGAGACCAGACTAGACGAGAGTTTGCCAAAGAACATAACTTTGAATTTGAAGTAGTTCCTAACAGATTGATAGTTGATGGAATAGACGCTGGTAGAAGATTTTTTAGTAAATTATATGTTGATAAAACTAAATGTGCCGAGTGGATAGATGCTATACCGCAATATACTAAAGTCTATGATGAAGAAGGTAAGACTTTTAAAGATAAACCATTACACGATTGGACTTCTAACTTCGCAGACGAACACAGATATGCCTCACTTGTTTACCCACAATTCACTAATGACAGTTATTTAGTAGATACGGGAGAAATAAGACAACACCGAAAAGAGTCTTTGCATATTGCTCAACAAGATGCGGGCTTGTAATAAAAAAATATGGTATAATATAAAAAACTAATTTATAAAAATGCAAGAAAAACAACTAGCTTTAGCCCGCCAAATTGAAACAGAGGTAACTGACTATTTAACTCATCCCGTTTCTTTGACCTCTGGGGAGATCTTTTCACAACAGAAACTTACTAAAAGAATATCTCTTTTTGAAAACCACACTTACCCTACTGGTAAATTCGATAAACAAGGAAACTACAAATACTGGTATGATATTCAAACTTCTAGAATAGACTCGGAAGTTAAGAATATAGATTTTGATACTAAAAATGTAGAGGCATACTCCCCGATCACCTTAGATGAAGTACCTAATGTTATTGTAAATCTCAAACTCTCTGAATATCTAAGAGATACTGGACAAGCTGAAGAGATTAACTCCGCCATTGAAGAAGGCTCTGGTTGGGGTAATATCGTTTGGAAAAAGGTCAAAGGACGATCTGAAAGAGTTGATCTAAAGAATTTTTATGTAATAAACCAAGTAGCTAGATCTCTAAAACAATCTCCTGTTATAGAAAGACATCAGCTCACTCAATCAGAAATGAGAGAAAAAGGTGCTAATTGGAAAAACCTTGATAAAATCCTAAAAGATAGTGGTCAAAAGATATACAAATCTGATGTAGAAAGTACTCAACAGGATACAACAATGCCTATGTATTCGGTTTATGAACGAAATGGTGAGGTCAGTATTAAAGATCTAAAAGAATTTACTAAAGAATTTACTAAAGAAATTACAGTAGATGGTGATGAGAATAAATACACCTTTGCTAAAGTGATTGGAGTTGGAACCGAAGGAACTAGTGGAGGTGTGAAAATTAAACACATTGTCTTTGCTCAAGAATTATCAGGGCTAGATAACTCTGATATTTACAAGGAGTACCACCGAGGTCGATATAAGGGTAGATGGTGGAGAGAAGGGCTGTTTGAACTCCTGTTTGATTGCCAAGTAAGGGCAAATGAAATAGGTAATCAAATATCACAAGGGCTACAGTATGCTTCTAAAGTGTTATTTACTGGTGAAGACAAGCAAATTATACAGAATGTCATTACAGACCTAAAAAATGGTGATTATATTCGCTCTAAAGACCTAAGACAGGTAGCCGTGAGAATGGAAGGCTTTGATCAGCTAATGGCTGATTGGAATAAAACTATTGAACTTGCAAATGAAATAGCTAACTCTAGGGAAGTTGTACAAGGTATTACTCCTGCTTCTGGTACTCCCCTTGGCACTTCACAAATGCTTAATGCCAACGCTAATAAACTCTATGATTTTTTAAGAGAAAAACTAGCAATACCATTTAAAGAGTTGTTTGAAGAAGAAATAATCCCAGACTTAATCGAAAGTATTAAAATAGAGGAAGTCTTGAGACTTACCGGAGACTCTAAAATGATGGATAGAATGCGAGAACTTATCATAGAGAATTGGTATATACAAAATCTTGTAATACTCGGCCCGCACACAAAAGAAATGGCTGATACTCTAAAGGCAGAGAAAATGAAAGAAATGGGTAAGAAAAAAGATCTCTTTATTAAAGAATTCAAAAAGGCTTTTGACAACTACAAACCGAGAGTATCTGTTATCATTACAGGGGAGAATACACGAAGACTAGAGGAAAGAGATAGCTTTATCCAATTTGTACCTATGGAAGCAGATCCGATAAGGAGAACCGCTTTGATTGAGGAAGGAATGAGAAGAAGCGGTATTGATGTGGGAGGATTACCTAAAACACCTCCAGAACAATTACAAGGTCTTGTTGGAACTGAAAGGAAACCAGCTTTAGCGACTAAAGAAGATGCAACAACCTAATACAAGAGAATATTTAAGGGAAGACTTTCAAAGAATGTATGAAGATTTAACAAATGATGAAAAAATTGATGAAAACAAAAGAAAAAAAGAAAGAAGAGAGCGTATTGAAGCCAGAAAGCTCGACACTGGACTTTAATAGTGAGGATATTAACAAACGGATCACTGCAAAGAGAAATAAATTGTATGAAATTCACGCCTCAATTGCTGTCTATGGAATGAACGGACTTACTTTTGAACAGAAAGCTAAGGGTAATGAGCTAGAGGATAGATTGCATTTTAGAATACTACAAGCAGAGGAACAACTTTTAAATGATAAAATTGATCTTTATGGAGAATTATTAAGAGTAATAAAAAAATGAAACTAACCGACCAAGAATTAGGCGAGATTCGTGTGATGCACGATATTATCAAAAGAGAACAGTGGAAACTTGATCTTGTGAAAGTGAATACTGCCTTTGTGCCTAACGGACAGAAATGGACTAAACAACAGAAAGCAATCTTAAATTTACTCACTAACGAGAAAGAAAACTTTATCTCTCAATGTTGTAGGGCTAAAGGGGTAAAGGGTAAAATCTCAATAGATTTAGGGACGGGTGAAATAACTGAAAAAAAAGATGAATAAAGAAAGTGCCACAAGATTGATGAATAGTCCAGATGGAAAGGTCTTAGTTGACTATCTTGCTAAAAAGGTTTTGGAATTGGACAACTGTAGAACAGGGCTAACTAATCCAGTGGAAGTTGCTATTGAAATGAAAGCTAGAGAGAAATCTATTGGTGTATTGGCAAGTATTTTAGACGGTTTACTTATAGGGAAAGAACAAGAATTTGAATTGTTTGATAAGAAAGAATACGCTATTGACGTATAATTTAACAGAGTATGGTATAATATAGATAACAATTATTATTAATTGATTTAGATGGCAAAGAAAAAAGAAGGGGAAGTAAAAATCACCGAAGAGATTGTTGAAGAAACTAAGGTGGAAGAAACAAAAAAGAAAGGTAAGTTTGTAGTCTTGGACTCCAATGGTAAACCTGTTAGGGAAGTTGCTACAGAGGAAGAGGCGAAAGAACTTGCGAAAGTGTATGGAGGTAGATTGAAGTAAATTGACAACAAAATAATAAAGCACTACAAAACCCTTGGGAAAGTTAGCTAGTTTCCTAAATAGTTTGGTAGTGCTTTCTGTTTAGGACACTAACCGACTCTCTCAAGGATGTCGGTTTTTTAATAAAAATAAGCCAAAATTGGCAAAATAATAATCCAAATGGATGAAAACAAAAATACTCAAATTGAGTCCGCAGAAGAGTTAGAAGCGGAAAAACAACATCTAACAGAGGTAAAAGAGGACGATATAAGAAATCAAGTCATATCTGAATATGGTTTCGATGCAGATAATGATAATGATAAGGATAGAATTGACAAATTGGTACAAAAAGAAATGGGTTATAAAAAATCTCTTTCCACAGCAATTGGTCAGAAAAGAAAGTATCGGGATGAATTCACTAAACTGAAAACATCCGCTCCTAAAGTAGACGAGGGTAAGATAAATTTCAAACCCGAAGACCTTGAAAGCCACGTCAATGCAGCCCTTGAAAAACGAGATCTTGAAGCACTGGAATACCCAGATGACATCAAGAAGTCAATATCTCAAGTGTCTAAAATTGAAGGTGTATCTATCAGAAAAGCTATGTCCGATCCTTATGTAGCCGCTAAAATAGAGGCTTACAATAAGAAGAAGGATGCTGAAGAAGCCGCACTCGGTAGAACTGATAAGAGCGGTAAAAAACAATCTAGTGAATCTGATACTCCCCCAAATGTTGATTTTTCAACTAAGGAGGGTAGAGATGAATACGATAAATGGAGATCAGCACAGATAAAAGCTGGACACTAGAAGCTCTAAAGTTCTATTGAGGTTTAATAAAATTTAACCTTAATATAATGACCAATTCCCTTTCTGATTTGAATCCCGCATTTTGGGCAGCTGAATGTCAGCGTTCATTATTCGTGAATAACAACTCAATGTCCATTGCGAACATGCAACTCCGCAATCTTCTCGCAGGAGAAGGCCGTACGGCACACAGGACTATCTTGTCCTACCCTGCAACTGAAACTTATACACCGGGGACTGATATGACTAATGTGGCTCTAACTGGTTCTAAGGAAACTTTGGAAGTTGATACTTTCAAGTCTGCTCTTATGACTGTAGATGACACAGAAGAAAGACAGTCTATCGTTGATTTAGGTTCCAAAGTGGCAATGAGAATGATGAAAGCTCACAATAACATTGTAGAGCAGACAGTTCTTAACCAAATTAGCAACGCTCTTCATACCCTAGATGATGGTAATGTCGGAGGTACAAGTGGTAACAATATGGTGTTGAACACTGATGTTATCCCTCAAGTATTTGTATCAGCAGACACTAAATTGGATGCGATTGACGCACCAAAAGCCGGTAGAACAGCGGTAGTCGGTACTCACTTTAAGAGATGGTTGAAACTCCAGCAAGCTGGTAGAGATACCGTCTTCGGTGATGGTGTTAACTCTAATGGTGTCGTAGCTAACTTGTTTGGCTGGGATATTGTTGAGTCAAACAACCTTCCTTTCACAGCTGTCCTTACAATGATCACTCAACCTACTAACGGTGATACAGTCACTATCGCAGGGGTAACAGTGACTCTACACGCTACTTTGATTGCTTCAGCTTGGGCTGATATCAGAACTGACGTAGATACCACTAGAACCTTCCTTCGTGACCTTATTAACTATCAGAACGGCACAGGTGGTACTGTAGCTGGTACTGTAGGTACTGACTTCACAGATGTTTCGGCTGAAAACCGATTTATTTGGAGAAAGAGAAACCTGTTGGCAGTTGACTCACCAAGCGGTGATACCCTCACAATTACTGGAAACGGAGACATTGTAGTTTCTGAAACTCTAACGGCTGCGGCTGATGTTTGGGGTTCTCAAAGACAAGACTCTTTGTTTGGTATTCGTGGATGTATTGACTTGGTAGTTCAGATGCCTCCAAAGGTTGAAATTTCTCGTGTTCCTAAGCAATTTGCAGACCACATCAAATCTATGGTTGGTCACGGTGTAAAAACCTTTGCTGATGGTGCTAGAGAAATGGTGCGTGCAAAGATTGATGCTTCAACTAATGATTGGTCTTAATCGTAATACTTATTAGTAGATAATATCTAAAAAAATGACTAACTCAAAAACAATTGGAATAGTCGCAATACTGATAGCGGTTATTGCTTTAGGTATTACGATTTTCCACAAAGGAGCTATAGTAGCTCCTAGCCTAGCTGGTGTTGTTGAACAACAGAAAAAATCTTTTATTGAAGGATTTTTTGCTGGAGACAACAGACAGTTTGAAGTTTCAAGAAAAGGAACTTTG
This sequence comes from Minisyncoccota bacterium, assembly GCA_031401615.1. Taxonomy (GTDB): domain Bacteria; phylum Patescibacteriota; class Minisyncoccia; order Phycocordibacterales; family UBA9973; genus UBA4124. Next base: position 39,233 of record JANNRS010000011.1, read on the forward strand.
ACGCAAGGTGGTGGAGTAAGGGCAACATCTACTTCTGGTTCAGCTGTACCACTTTTGGCTACAGACTTTGACACAGAAAACTTGATTGATGTAACACTAAACATCGTTGATGCTACTCTTTCATTCCCTGCAACTTCTACTCTACGAAGTTTTCTTCCTAATGCTGGCGATACTAGAAAATTGTTTATACGCAATGCTTCTACAACTGCCGCTATGGATTTAACTATAACGGGTGGTACTGGAGTGTTACTTAAAAACGCAAGTTCAACAGCAGTTATTGTCGGAGATACAGATGGTGCTAACTTCGCGATCATAGAATTGATACGAAAAGCAAACACTGATATTGAAGCAATAATGACCCCTTTTAGGGATTAACTTGTGAACTAACTTAGGGGATAACATCCCTTAAGATTAGCTCGCAAGAGATTATTAAAAATAACTTTATAAAAATGAAAAAAATGTATTTATTAGGGGTAATCGTAGCGATGTTCGTTACAATTTCTTCTGTAGTAATATTTACGGCAAATCTTGCTTATGGAAAGATAACAAGGGATATAACCACTCAACCGGCTGGTCGGTTCCAAGACCATTCTTTTTTCCAAGCAACAACTACAACAGCAACATCTACCAATCTCTCGGTTCCTGCTGATGGGGCTTTCCGTATTGCGGGGGCTAAAAAGGTTACTTTCTACTTCTCAAGAGGTGGAACTACAGGAGCTAACACAGGAACATCAAGGTTTGAATTGGAAGTATCGCCAGATGGTACGAATTGGTACGATTTCAACAGAATGATGGTTGATAACACAGCTACTTCAACCGCTTGGACTTCAACCTCTACAGCGATAACTGCGGCTACTTCTACCGTAATTGTAAGTATGGATCTGTTTAGAAATACTTTTTACGCAGTTAGATGTATCGTCTACGAAACAACAGATGGGGAACATACATGCAAAGCCACAGCTGAATTTTAACCAACATGCAATACAGCGATACTAGTGCAAATAAATCAGGTATCTTACAAGAATGTGAGAGCGATTTGTTTAGTGATAACTACGGAAAGATAACTGGTAATGCAAATCTTCTTGCTACTTTCACAAGAAACTGTAATAAAGGGGTAGATAAAGTTTCCTCTCTTATTATGAGAAATGATAATTCTTGGGAGTTTATGGATTCCAACTCAACAACTCTTCCTATTGAGGATCACGATTTAGTTTCAGGTCAATCTGATTATACCCTAGAAACAACCCACGCTAAAGTTTTAAAAGTCAGAGTAAAAGACTCAAACGGTAATTATGTAACGTTGAAAAATATATCCC
>JANNRS010000012.1:0-2205 GCA_031401615.1 Minisyncoccota bacterium
CCGGCTTCCGGCTTCTGGCTTCCGGTTTCTACTATATTTCCAAAAAGATCCGTCTGTACACCCTGTGGTATTTCTTTTTCAACAATACCTTTTGAAGAAGACCCTGCTATAGAAAAATCATCCCCCAATAACCGCTTTCCCAGTGTTTTAAATTCAAGCTCAGTAAAAATCTCTTTCAGTTTTTCTTTATTCCAGTCTTTCAATTTAAAATCTTCTTCATGAAACTCCACTGGTACATTAGTAATAATGGTGGCTAGTTTTTTTGAAAGTATCGCCATCTCCCTGCCGGCTTTCACTTTTTCGCCCATGGCCCCTTTTATTTTATCAGCATTGGCCAATGTGTTTTCCAATGAGCCATATTCAGCCAGAAATTTAGCAGCCGTTTTTTCACCCACACCCGCTATGCCGGGAATATTATCCACCGCATCGCCCATCATTCCAAGTATATCAATTACCTGGCTTACATCTTTAATATTCCATTTGGCGCATACCTCTTCCGGCCCCATTATTTCTGCATCGTTTCCCTGGTAAGCCGGCTTATATATTTTTACTTTTTGTGAAACTAACTGGCCATAATCTTTATCCGGGGTCACCATATATACTTCATAGCCGGCTTTTTCTCCCTTTTTGCTCAGCGTACCGATCACATCATCTGCTTCGTAGCCATCAATGGCAATAATCGGAATATTAAAACCCTCAATGATTTTTTTAATATCAGGTACCGCCGCACTGATGTCTTCCGGTGTTTCCTGGCGGTTGGCTTTATAGTCTGCAAAATCGGTATGACGCTCTGTTGGCGCGGAAGTATCAAAACATACAGCCATGTGGGATGGCTTTTGCTTGGTGATCAACTCAACCAATGCATTGGTAAATCCAAACTGCGCATTGGTGTTCTTCCCTTTCGAAGTAAGACGGGGATTACGTATTAGCGCATAGTATGCCCTGAATACGAGGGCAAAAGCATCCAGCAAAAAGACTTTCTTTTCCATGCCGCTAAGGTAAACATTTCAGTTATTGGGGCATGGATGCTCTAAAAACACAAAATCCCCGGTAAAAACCGGGGACTTGTGATATCTAAAACTCTGCTTTGCTTAATTAATCGAAAGGTTTGCAGCTCAATTAACACTGGTAGTTGTTGCCTTGGATGATTCAGCGGCTTTTGGCTCAAGGTATTTTTCAGGCTGACTAACGGGCACTGTGCCACTTACTGCGGCAGTAGCCTGTACACTTTGCTCAGGAACTCCTGGAGCAACAGCATTGTCTTTGTGAATAAAATTCAGGTAAAGTGCGAAGAACAAAAGGTTGAATGCAAAAAAGTTTGCGATACGGCGGATGCGGCGTTTCATGGGTAATTGGATTAATCTGTTAAAAATATTGGTACTGTGTTCTGACATCTAAGATAGATAATGCAGCCAGATGTGCAAACACTTAATGTATATAAATCTTGAATTTTCGCACAACTACCTTTATCGGTTTAGTAGAACTACGAGATGCTATTTTTTCATCTCTCCTAATTTCTTTTGCAGCAAAAACATTTCGTCTCTTAATCTCGCTGCTTCCATAAAGTCAAGGTCGCGGGCAGCCTTCTCCATTTCTTTCTTAATTGTAATCACAGCTTTTTCCATTTGCGGAATGGTCTTGTACTCAGCCTGATCTTCGGCGGCGACAGTGATCATGTCTTCATCAGGTGCAATGGAATAGGGGTTTGCCGGATCATAACCTTTTATATCCAGCACCGACGTCTGGGCAAACACTTCTTTGGTTGATTTAATAATGGTTCTTGGAGTGATGCCATGTTCAATATTAAAAGCGACTTGTTTTTCACGACGGCGGTTTGTTTCATCAATCGTCTTTTGCATACTTTCCGTCATCTTATCTGCATAAAAGATAACCAGGCCATCCACATTTCTTGCAGCACGGCCTGCTGTCTGTGTCAATGATTTTTCATTGCGCAAAAAACCTTCTTTGTCGGCATCAAGAATAGCCACTAAAGAAACTTCCGGAAGATCAAGCCCTTCCCGCAATAAGTTCACCCCTACTAACACATCTATCGTCCCTAACCGCAACTGCCGAAGTATCTCTATCCTGTCCAGTGTATGCACTTCACTATGGATATATTTTGATTTGATATTAATACGGTGCAGGTATTTATCCATTTCCTCCGCCATGCGTTTGGTAAGTGTAGTTACCAGTACACGGTCACCT
>JANNRS010000013.1:0-6196 GCA_031401615.1 Minisyncoccota bacterium
AAGGAGACGGTCGCAGGTTCAAATCCTGCTAAGCGCACAAAAAAAATAAACCCGTGAAGGGTTATTTTTATTGTGGGGTTAATCAAGCCAGTCTGCACTGGCTTGCGTGCAGGATTTGAACGCCGCAGTCATGTTTCTTCAGCAGAAGAAACAGATAAGGCGGTGCCCAGACCTTTTGCGAGAGCAAAAGAGTCGAGGGAAAATCCTGCTATTGAGCTTGTTTGGTCACGAGTTACTAAGCCTACTCACTTTCTTCGCAACGCCCACTCCTTATCTTCTTCAAAATCATTTAGTTCGTTTAAGGTGCCCAGAGCGAGACTCGAACTCGCACGCCTATAACGGCTGAGGATTTTAAGTCCTCTATGTCTACCATTCCATCATCCGGGCATGTTTATTAAAAGAACTTATTTTTGAGGCCTAGGGCGGAATCGAACCGCCGTATGTGAATTTTGCAGATTCATGCCTTGCCACTTGGCGACTAGGCCTTTTTATTTTTTCTTACTCTTCTCTAAGAAGAGCCTCTATAGTGTGTCGGGCTTTCTCTCCTTTGTCAATTTCTACATCGATAAAAGGGATGTTCATCATGTTAATGCCTTTTTTAATAACGGTTCGTAGGTCATGACGCTTACGCTTGAGAAAGTTTATTGCTGATTCTTCACTGCTCTCTGGTAACACTGAAATAAATATAGTGGCACTACGCCCTCGATCTAGGACTTCTACGCGAGTGACCGTGATAAGCGCTGTTTTATTACTTTCGCGCTCAATAAAAGTCGCAGCTAGTTGAGCGATTTGTACTTCTATTTTATTTTGTTTTTCACTATCCATCTGATTTATCTTTTTGTTATTTCGTCACCATTATAAAAGCTTCTAGAATATCTCCAACAGCGATGTCGTTTTTACATTCGATCATCAGCCCACATTCTCCTTCAGAAACTTCTTTGAGTTTTTGGCGAGCTTGTTGGAGTTCAACAATCTTTCCTTCAGCCAGAGGGAAGTCACGACGAATCACAGAGACTTTGGCACCATTGGCGATAATGCCGCTTTCGACACGAGCTCCAAGGACTTGCTTTTCTTTTGTTTGAGAAAATGTTTTCAAGACTTTGGCAGTCCCGATGACTTCCCGAGTTTCCACTCTTGGACGACGTTTTTCAAGTTCTATCTCTAACCATTCAGTGAGTTTGTAAATAATATCAAAAATCTTTATTTCAGCTCCAACTTTTTCGTTTATATCTTTGGCTGAACTATCCAGTGCAGAATTGAATCCTAATATAATAGTATTTTTGTCAGACTGAGCTAACTTAACATCGGCTTCACCGATAGCCCCAATCCCTTTACCAATTATTTTGATATGTAATCCCTCGATAGAGAATTTATTAATTTCTTTTTCAATAGCTTCAAGGGTACCGTGAACATCGGTCTTGATAATGATCGGTACTACTTTGTGTCCAGCTTCTACTGCGACAGCATCTCTACCACCGTTTACTTTAGTAGACATTTCTTCAATATAATCTTCAGCATCTCTTTTTTTATCGAAAGTAACAATCGAAGCCCCTACGGATGGTAAGCTATCAAAACCAACTAGCTGAACAGCCTTGCCGGCACTAACACCCTCAACAGTTTTACCGAGGAAATTTTCCATGATCCGGGTAGTTGTGAAAGAGTCTCCAGCAACAACAAATTGGCTTCGCTTAAGTGTTCCGTTTTTAATAATGATAGTTGCCGCAATACCACGTTTGGGTTCCATATTACTTTCAATCACAATCCCTTCAGCCAAATTATTTGGTGAATAGGTGAGTTCTGCAAGATCGGCTACTAGAAGTATTGTCTCTAGTAGATCACTAACAGAAGTTCCTTTTGAAGCTGAAATAGCGACAAATGGGATATCGCCTCCATATCCTTCAACCAAGACTTCATGTTCAGCTAAAGAAAGTTTTGTTTTTTCAATATTGGCCTCAGGTAGATCTATTTTATTGATTGCGACTATAAAAGGAATTTTGGCACCTCTTATAGTGTTCAACGCTTCTAGAGTTTGAGCCTTAACTCCATCTTCAGCTGAGACAACTAAGATAGCGATATCGGCAGCACTTGCTCCACGCTCTCGCATACCAGTAAAAGCCGCGTGTCCAGGAGTATCAATGAATGTTATAGAGCGTTCTTCGCTTTGATAAGGAACAGATATTTCATAAGCACTCAAATGTTGAGTTATACCACCGGCTTCACCTGCAACTACACTTGTCTTGCGGATGTAATCCAGAAGCGTACTTTTACCATGGTCGATGTGACCCATGATAGCGACGACTGGTTGTCTAGTTGTTGTGGTTAATGTTTTCATATATGTAGGCTCTTCTTTGATGTTTCTAGAGCTAGAGTTTCTTCTGGAGTTAGGCTGGCAGCCGATATACCTCTATTGACTGGTTTGGCATAAACACCGACGTGGTTGCGATTGGTAATGACCGAGAGAATAAAACCATCACCGGACTCATCAATTATTCCAGAGGCGAAACTTTGATTGCCTCCAGTGTCATCGTAGGCATCGTAACGCACGAGTGAGTATCCGCGAACACTTTTTTTGACTCGAGCATCAATCATTTCCAAGGCTTGCTTGTGAGCATGGAGCGTTTCGTCGACTTGGGCATTCTTTTGGGTCAACCAGGCCAGAACAGCTTCAAGCGAAATCCCATCTTTGCCCTTCATAAAAGACCTTAGGCGCTTGTGCATACGCAGAGAAACAATAATCAGCACAAGAGTGCTGATACTAAGTGTTCCAAGGGCTATTGCTAGCCATAGTGGTATACTCTGTATCATAAAGACACATTATACTGATTTTTCTATGTTTTTCAAGCATTTCCTATCAAAAAGGCGAATTTATCTTGACTATGCGTCGAGTACCCCAGTTGATCGTAAAATGGTCACTTCATTTCCGCGCATTTCCAAAAGCTATGCCGGAGCCAATCCTAGTGCTCTACATCGTGAAGGGGTGCTTCTAAAGAAGGCCTTAGAGGACGCTAGGGTACTTGTCGGTAAGACTTTAGGTGCTCAAGGGAACGAAATAATCTTCACCAGTAATGCATCGGAGAGTGATAACTTAGCCCTGCTAGGCTCTGTCAATTATTTTCTCAGTCAAGGTATTTCTCCAAGTGAAATTATTATTTATACCAGTCCATTTGAGCATTCGGCTGTTAGCGAACTACTATCACATCTATCAAAAGAAATAATGATTTGTCTGTTGCCTCAAGAAAATGGCTACGTGTCCGCTAAAAATATTGTGGTACCAAAAGAATTTAAAGTTTTGATTGTCACTGTCATATTTGTCCAAAATGAAATAGGGACAGTAGAGCCAATAAAAGAAATAGCTAAACAAATCAGAAAATTACGAAAAGAATATCCAGATAGTACAGTACTATTTCATACAGACGCCACCCAAGCACCACTGTTTTATGATCTCAATGTTGCTCGTTTGGGTGTAGATATGATGACTCTCGGTGCGACCAAACTCTACTGCCCTAAAGGTGTAGGGATGTTGTATAAAAGGCGGGGAGTGAATCTTTTACCAATTTTTCACGGCGGCGGACAGGAGATGGGGCTACGACCTGGGACAGAGCCGGTGGAGCTCATCCATAACTTTGCTCATGCTCTGGCATTTGCCCAAGAAAGTAGAGAAAAAGAATTTGTGCGAACAAAAATTTTGCAAGAATACTTTGAAAATAAAATTCCGAAGGTCTTGCTTCCGGTAAAAATTACCAACTTGGGTGTCGGACACCCAAGTGAAAGGAGTCCTCATATTACACACTTGGTAATTCCCGACATAGATAGCGAACTTTTAGTTATTGAACTTGATGCTCGAGGTATAGCGGTGTCATCAAAGAGTGCGTGTAAAAATGATCTGCCTGCGCAGTCAGGAAACGATAATAAATCAGAATTGTTATCAATACTATATCCAAATGAAAAAGTCGGAGCGATACGTGTTTCCTATGGACGGAATACGACAAAAAGGGAATTGGATAAAACGATTAAAGCAATAAAGTCATTATTAAAGAAATATCAGAATATATTTCAGTAAACTAGAAAAAAACACTCTTTTATTGTATAGTAGGAATATACCGAAATTTCTGCACGACTGACTCGTCTTAATACTGAGAGGCCATTATAGGACTTAGACTTCCCGCCGTGGCGGGACACGTTTCCCATATGAACCCATCACTGAACCAATTTACAACTAAAGCCAAAGAAGCCATCAAGCGAGCCCACGAACTAGCTATTGAGAGAGGTCAAAATAATGTTAATACCGTGCACCTCCTGGCTGCTCTTTTAGTGCAAGAAGATTCAAATATTATTACTATGCTCGATCGTATGGAGGTAGATAGTATCCATCTGACAGACTCAGTTCTTGAAGCTATTGAAGGTGCTGAAAATCAAACAACAGTTGCGCCTTCGTATCAGATGTTTTTGACTGCCGACCTCGCTCAGACTATTGAACACTCTCTAAAAGTGGCGACTGAAATAAAAGATACTTTTGTGTCCACTGAACATTTGTTCGTGGCGCTTTTAGATATTCACAATGATGCTTCGGAAATACTAGCGAAATTCAAAATCGATCGCGTGGCAGTACTTGAAATCATTGCTGAATTTCGAACCAATAAAAATCCAGATTTAAATATTAATAAAAAATTTCGTTTAATAACAAAGTTTACTCGCAATCTGACCAAACTTGCTCGTGAAGACAAACTCGATCCAGTTATTGGTCGCGATATTGAGATCATGCGCATTATGCAAATCCTTTCTCGTCGAACTAAGAACAACCCAGTGCTCCTTGGTGAACCCGGAACAGGTAAAACTGCTGTGGTAGAAGGTTTAGCGGTGCGTATTGTCAAAGGAGACGTATCAGAGAGCTTGAAAGACAAAGAGATAGTTTCGCTCGATATAGGTAGCCTACTAGCAGGAACTAAATACCGTGGAGAATTTGAGGAACGTTTGAAGGGTATTTTAAAAGAAGTTGAAAAAGCTGATGGGAAAATTATTCTGTTTATTGACGAGATTCATACTATTGTTGGAGCAGGAAGTGCAGAAGGCTCTATGGATATGTCGAATATGCTCAAGCCGGCTTTATCTCGTGGTGAGATCCGAGCCATCGGTGCCACAACCCTCAAAGAATACCAAAAGTATATTGAAAAAGATCCGGCACTAGCACGACGTTTCCAACCGGTAACGATAGACGAACCATCTCCAGAAGATACTGTCGCTATCCTGCGGGGTCTTAAAGAAAAATATGAACTATATCACAGCGTCCATATTACTGATGATGCTATTTTAGCAGCGGTCCATCTTTCAAACAGATATATCACCAACCGCCATCTTCCTGATAAAGCGGTGGACCTGTTAGATGAAGCTTGTTCTGCGCTTCGTATGGAGCTTGAAAATAAGCCAAGTGTACTCGAAGAAGCTCATCGCAAAATCATGCGTCTCGAAATTGAAAAGGAAGCTATCAAAAAAGATATTGGCAAGATAAACGGTACAGCATCTGTCAAAGGTCGTATCAAAGATATAGAATCTGACATCGCTAACATCGAAGAGAAAAATAAGGAACTTGAAATGAAGTGGAAGAATGAAAAGGGGACACTAGCTGATATTGCCAAGATTAAAAAAGATTTGGAAACACTTAGGCTCGAAGCTGAAGGTGCTGAGATGAGAACAGATCTTGGTCGTGCAGCTGAAATACGCTATGGACATATTCCACTTCTTCAAAAAGACCTTGAAGCCAAGATGGCGCGTCTAAAGAAATTACAAAAGACTCGTAGAGTACTCCGAGAAGAAATTACCGAAGAGGATATTGCTCAAGTGGTAGCTCGTTGGACTGGAGTACCTGTAAACAAAATGCTTGAAGAAGAGAGAGCAAAACTCTCTGAAATGGAAGCCGAGCTCAAGAAACGTGTTGTTGGCCAAGATGAGGCTATAACACGCGTGGCTCACGTCTTGCGCCGCGCTCGAGCTGGCATCAGTGACCCACATCGACCAATTGGCTCATTTATATTCCTTGGTCCAACAGGGGTAGGAAAAACTGAGCTAACAAAGGCCTTGGCTCAATTTATGTTCAACGATGACAAAGCTTTGATTCGTGTGGATATGAGTGAGTATATGGAGCGCCATGCGACTTCAAAACTCATTGGTTCACCACCTGGCTACGTCGGCTATGATGAAG
>JANNRS010000014.1:0-2375 GCA_031401615.1 Minisyncoccota bacterium
GCAAAACTGCGAGAGAAATACGCTGTGCCTTTTGTTGGTATAGAGCCAGCGATTAAACCAGCCTCAGAGTTATCCAAGACTGGACACATTGGAGTACTTGCGACGAAAGTCACAGCTGAAGGACAGAAACTCCATGATAATATTGAAAAGTTTGCGAGTAATGTTGAGGTTCACACAGTAGTCGGCTATGGACTGGTGGAACTTGTCGAAGAAGGGAAAGGGGATAGTGATGAAGTAGAAAAACTTCTGCGAACATACTTGGAGCCACTACTCGAGAAAAATATTGACCAACTAGTCCTCGGCTGTACTCATTACGCATTCCTTATAAATCGTATTAAAAAAATTATCGGTGATAAAATAGATATCATCGACCCCGCACCAGCAGTAGTTAAAAGAGTAAAGCAGTTAGTAAAAGAAAGTAATATTTTGCCTTCAAGCAATAAAAAAGAACCTGAAGTTTCCACCTCAGGTTCTGATTCAAAAAAAATAGAAGAATTTTTTAATAATATAAAGATTTAATTTATTTCTCCCCAATTTGTTCGCGCCACATGGCGGCATAGAGGCCCTTTTGGTCGATAAGTTTCTGGTGAGAGCCAGATTCAGTAATTTTCCCTTTCTCGAGGACGTAGATTCTATCAGCATGCATGATCGTCGAGAGACGGTGGGCAATAAGGATAGTGATGTGCTCCTTGGCTTCACCAATATCGCGGATGGTTTTAGATATTTCCTGCTCTGTTAACGAGTCGAGAGATGAAGTCGCCTCATCAAATACGAGTAAGTTTGGCTTGCGTAAAAGCGCACGAGCAATTGAGAGGCGTTGCTTCTCTCCACCAGAGACTTTCACTCCACCTTCACCAATAAGAGTATCGAGACCTTTATCAGCTCTTTCTAATAAATTCTGGCAAGCAGCTTTGTTTAGAGCTTCTATACACATCGCATCTGTTGCACTCGGATTTACAAAGAGCAAGTTCTCACGAATAGTTCCAGCAAAGAGTTGAGTATCCTGAGTGACGAATCCAATATGTGTGCGGACACTATCTATATCAATCTTAGTGTTCGAGACTTTATTATATGTAATTTCCCCGCGAAGTGGCTGATATAGGCCAACAAGGAGTTTTACAAGGGTTGTCTTCCCAGAACCAGAAGGACCAACGAAGGCGACAGTCTCACCCTTATCTGCCCTAAATGTTACGCCTGCGAGCGCCTCTGTGGTCCCTGATTTATGCTTGAAGGCTACATCTTTGAATTCCAACGAATCAATACTCCCGATACTTATTGCATTCTTTGGTTTTTCTTCTGTCGGAGTTTCTAAGATTTTCTTGAAGTTTGCAAGACTAGCCTGGCTTTCACGATAAGTACTTATAATATTGCCTAGTTCTTGTAATGGTTGGAAAAGGAAGAATGAGTAAATCCAAAGTGAAAAGAATTCACCAAAAGTTATTTTCTGAGCAAATATAAGGTAGAGCATTATGAAAAGTATAGTAGTTCGCACAAAGTTCACTATCGTTCCTTGGACAAAAGAAAGACTCCTTAAATATTTAACTTTCTTAAGCTCTAGAACTAATATCTTTTCTGTCGTATTGTTTAGTCTATCTATCTCTTGTGTCGATAGACCAAGGCTTTTCACAAGTTCAATATTACGAAGTGATTCGGTAGTAGCGCCTGCAAGGCTTGCCGTTTCAGCGAAAATCTTCTCCTGCACCTTTTTTATTCTACGAGAAAGCACTAGCGATACTCCACCAATGACTGGGATAGTGAAAAAATAAAGTGGCGCAATCGGCCAGTAGACATGTATTGCGTATATCATCACAAAAACAAAGCCAACGATTGTGATGAAGACCACATTTATGAGTGCGTTGACCAATGTTTGTGTATCAGTGCGAGCTTTCTGAATCTTGCCAAGTGTTTCCCCACTGCGTTCATCTTCAAATTGTTGATAGGGGAGTTCAAGTGAATGCTTGATGCCATCGGAATACATTTTAGCACCAAGGCGCTGAGTAATGGTATTCACATAATAATCTTGGAAATTTTTAGCAACTCGTGATACAAAAGCCACTCCGACAGCAGCGCCTAATAGGGCGCCTCCTTCGTCAAAGTTCTTCGACATTTTGTGAAAGAGCGGGTCAATGTCAAAGGCCGCATCGAGCTTGTGAATGTTGATATTGGCTACAAATGAACAAAGCACCGAAGGCGAGTGAGATAGGCGACTGAAGGTGACTCAACGTGAACCCCCAACGTACGCAAACGGAATGAACCTACCAAGGTTGGTCTCGAGCGTCTCCGCGTTGCTGCGAGCAGCACGCCGTTCACCTCGGGCTTCCGCGTCCTCGTTCCGCCCGTCCGCCGCATCATCATCGTCGGCGCCAGTACCAGTG
>JANNRS010000015.1:0-1695 GCA_031401615.1 Minisyncoccota bacterium
GAGGAATTTAAAGTGTCAAAGTCAGGAAAAAAAGGCTGAAGAAAAGCTTCAGCCTCATGTTTTATTGTTGAAATTCAAACATTGAAAGTATTGATCCTATATGGATTTCAATTAATTAGTCCCCGGTTAATAGGTAGTAATCGAATGGTTTACAATTACTTCAACATTCCCTTTCATCATGGCCCAAACCGGGCAATAAGTTTCTTCGGAGAGTTTCAATACTCCTGACTTTGACTCCAGGACACCCTAAACATCTTTCCAGAAGTTTTCATTGAACAACATAGCGATAGACTTGTGCTTTGCTGTAAGCAACATAGTCTTATTCAGGACTTTTCCACTTATAGGTAGTCTTACTTTAATGGTGGTTACAGTTTTAGCAATGTTCAGTACTTTATCTACACTTAATTTGATATCCTTCATTTTCAATATCCTGTCAAGCTCTTTGTATACTTTGAATGCTACAAAACAGATGCAAACGTGAGCTTCAATTCTGCGTGGGGTGAAGTGAAACATAGGACGTATTTCAAGTGTTCCTTTTGCTACTCTGAATGCGTTCTCTATTACCCATAACCCGTTATACTGCTCGTATACTTGTTTTGCCGGAAGTGAAGTATTGGTTATGTATCCTTTCAGCCCATCCCATTTCTTATCCTCTTGTATTTTCTGCTCATTTATGATAACTTTTACGTTATCCGATATCTCTAAGAATTTATTGTAGCCGCGCTTGTTTATGTTTTCTTTTGTTATGTTTCCACTTTTATAGGCTTTTTGCAGACGTTTTACGCCTTTTTCCCTGTTGTATTGGTCTTTCTTTGCCCTGTTCCCTTAATAAGCTACAATTAACCTGTCTTCGTACTTTTGCAGTTCGTTAAACTCTCCATCACGTTTCTCCAATGATAAAATCCAGTGCTTGATTTGTTCGGTTTCATTCTTTATTCTTGCTCCAATAAAGTATTTGTAGCCACCGGATTGCAGCAGGGATATGTTTGTACTATTCATTAAACCCGAATCAGCAACAACCACAAATTCTTCCAGATCAAACCGCTGTACAAAATCTTCAACTATCGGCATCATCGTTCGTCCTTCGTATTGAGAGCCATTGAAAAGCGAATATGAAAGCGGGTAGCCGTCCTTGCTGACCAGCAAACCGAGTACTACTTGTGGCTGGCTGTGTTTGCCATCCTTAGAAAACCCTGTATCTCTGAGTTCATCACCGTAATCGCTTTCAAAATACAAAGTGGTAACATCGTAAAACAACAAACCTATTTTCCCGCCCAAAATCTTCTTTGTGTGCTCAACACTGAGTTTCTGTATCTTCTCTTGTTGCGTATTATACAGTAAATCCAAATATCGGTATACCTTATATAACTGCAAATCTTCATCATAATATGATTTTAGATAATCCACAGTTGCCAATTTACTCATAGGTTGGCTTAAACGGGCAATCACCAAATGCCTTAGCACCCCATCGTCTATTTTATCAAAACCTGTAGCTTTGAAAACCCTGTCCAATATCAACTGTGTGCCGTTGAGTAGTATATTTTCTATGTTGGAAAGCAAGTATTCTGCAACCTGGTTTTCCTCTACTTCTTTAGTTGCCTGATCAAAAATATCTTGTTCCCCCAGGTGGTTTGATATCCACATTTTACCTTGCTCCAATAAAACGTCTATAGTGTGGTTGTCCGGACTAGATCC
>JANNRS010000016.1:0-2292 GCA_031401615.1 Minisyncoccota bacterium
TGTAATGCTCTGAAAATATCAGGTCATCACGCATGCATTCGGAAAATACCCTATATTTGGGCATTCCTCCTTGCTTCCAGTGCAATACGCCTCTGCTATTCCCCTCCAAAGGGATGTAGCAATAATTCACACTCAGGTCAATTGTTGTAGTCTAGTTAAACCCTTGTAACCATTTTATAGGTTATTTTATTTGTTAATGGGTGTGGTCTCCGGTTTATCCATTAAATTTTTGGTCCTAAAGTTCTTAGAACATGGATTTGACCTGTTTTTATAGGTTTGACAAAAGTAGCTGCTGTTTTTCACACATGAACAAGGTTTACTATGGTAACCTTGATATTCCTTGTGTTTTTAGCATAACCTCTATAAGATTTACGTTTAGCAAACCTTTCTTTTTGTCCACCTGTTGAAGGAAGTTAAAATTTTTCATAATTTAATGCTTTCTCTTGGATCCGTGACCATTCCCACCAGGGGAGCTTTTCTATATTTTTGTCCCCTTATTATTATTGGCTTGTTTGATTCAAAATCCAGAATGAACCTTTGTTCAAATTTGTTATCCGACCCCAGTATCCTATTATATGATACCTGGGTGTGCTTGGACCGTTTATCTACTTGGAATTGCCATGTAAGCTGTTTGCTAGTAGATATTTTAATTTTTGAAAGCTATTTCTGCTAGTTTTATTAGGGTAAGCTAACCACTTAGTATTTGCCAAGTTATTGGTTTACTATTCTTAGTTTACCATAGCAATTGGGCCTGTAGGTATCTAGGACTGTGGAATCCATTGTACTGGCGTTTATTGCACTTTTTGTATTGGATTCGCTTCCATCCTAGTACCTAGACATTCAATCATGAGTTCAGTCATGAGTCGAAAACTCTTAGCTAGAATTGCTATCCACTTTAGATGCCTTTGTTTGACATTTTTGCAATGACTCGTGATCCCTACATGATTTATGCGATGTATGCGAATAGTCTTTGCTATTTTTATATTTTATTGTAGCTCATTCTGCCCTTGCTGGTCCCTCTTTTGGGAGCCAAGGTTGGAGCCCTGTCCTTTTTGGTCCCTCTTTGGGTTCCAGGACTTTTCTCGTGAACCTGATGGTCAATTTTAGAAAACAATACACCAGCTTTCGCGTTTTGCAATTGCCTGAAGGCTTATGCCATCTTAAGATCTCTCTGGACTCTTCTTTCATGGCTAGAGGCGTCGACGCTTGGTCACAACCTTTTCCTTTCCGTTTTTGATAACGGGCACTAAGTCAAGTTTCTCTCGAGTCCTAGCGTCTTGTTCGAGGATCCAGTGGTCCTGTTTGAGCATTGGGTTGTTGGTGTAGATGTTGGCTACCAGGGGGTCCCGATCTGCTCTCACATCCATGCCCTGGTCGAATTTTTTCATCCTGCTCAATTTTGAGGAGACGTTTCTCTTCTTCGAATGTTTCAGCGTTGTTCTCGATGGAATCGTCACCCAATCATCTCAAAATCGCTGAGCCTCTTTCCCATGTGATGCGTCAAATGGAGATGTGGTCAGAATTGTTGTCCTGGCCTCCTGAGGTTCGCAACTTTGTCTTTTCTTCGTTTCATCCAGCGGACCCCACACCTTCTTGTCGCCCACTTTGCAGACGGTTTACTCGTCTTCTACCGCACCTCTGTCCTCGCTTTATGGACCCATCTTTAGCTCACATGACGTTGTAAATCGGCCATCCTCATTTGTAGCAGGACTTGTCTTGGGTGAGGCGAAAAGGTAGACGGCATTTCCGGCTTCAATTCTTTCTTGGTCACCATTGTCGCCACCTCGCGTTGTCGGCTTGAAAAAGGGTAGTAGGAGTCATGGACGGGGGGTTTTAAAACCGTGCCCTATCCCGGGGAGTTGTCTATTGTAGAGTGTAAAAAGAAGTAGCAAAAAAGAGTATGTTCTCAAAAGTTATCGTAATTCTTCTAGGCCAACCGGATCCTGGTTTGGCAATGAAAGATGAAATTTTGTATTCCGCTCGAGCTCGCCACAATTTTGTGAATAACGGATGTGCTGTGCCATAGTGCTGTCTTCGTTGAGACATGGGTCTGACCCTTTATTTAAGGGATCTCCTATTTCAACTGATACAAGTAATTAGACGTCTCCAGTCTTGCATCTCCTGGAATTTTCATTACTATGCTTTCAAATTTCCACTATAGGAACTTGAATAGTAATTTTGGTCTTCAGTACCATAGTACTTGAAGGTGTATGAATATCTCCGAACATATTCATCGCATGATTCATGTGATCACTTGATCATATCAGCATTTGTCTGTCCATTGTCAACCCC
>JANNRS010000017.1:0-2446 GCA_031401615.1 Minisyncoccota bacterium
CTGGTAATGCCGCAAAAGCGTCATCCAACGGTGCAAACACAGTAAAAGAGCCTTTGCCACTAAGTGTTTCCACGAGTTCTGCAGCAGTGACAGCCGCAACGAGTGTTTTGAATGAGCCGTGATTAACGGCAGTTTCTACAATGTTCATATTCGTTGTTTTTAAAATGTACTTATATAAGCCACAAGTCTGTTAATTGTTCAGAATAGAGGTGTTATATAAATGTTAATTCAAATCGCTCCCGAACAGATTTGTGACTCCAGTGTTGAAGAGAATGTCATGTTCCACTTGGTGGCCAAGGAGAGAAAGGGAAGAAATATTAAAAGTCTAATAACCATACTGCAGATTCCGATGCCTTTGATAACGCAAAAAGCATCTCCGAGCGGCGCACAACGCCTGGCTATAAAACGTATGCGTGTAAATACCTACATCTCCGTCCCACACGTTGCTGACGAAATTTAATAGCACGCGCGTTAAGAACCTACGATATAGCATATGTATTATAGCTGATGTTAGCGGCTGCCTTGCTTGTCTGTTTGTTTATATTCTATTGTTTCGTGCCACGCTTTTTTGGGTCTGTTGGCTGGATAACCATTTTCAAAACGATATTTTTTGCGTTCTTCGGTAAAGTCCCACCACGTTTTTTTCGTGTCATTTGTATTTGCATAGTTTACCACCAACCTGAATTGGTCTTCAACGCAAGGGTCTATCCAAAATCCTTTTTTTTGTTCGTATTCGTCAGTCAGTTCTGCTCCATCTTTGTTTTTTAATTCGTTGAGTGAATAATATCCCAAAAACACAAGGTCTTCGGCAAATTTTATTCCTATTGACGGAACGGATTGAAATTCTGCCAACGCATAAATTTTTTTTGCCCGTTCAGTTGTAGCGTTGAGCAATACTCCCAATTCGTCAATTGCGAAGTCAAGAATATCTGCAATTTTGATTTTGTTCTTTCTTAAATTTGCTTTTTCAATATCCGTCAGTGGCAGCTTTATCTTATTTTTCATCTTCGGCAAAAGTCAGCAAATAGCCATTATTATCTTCAATAGAAAATTCTGTCGCACCGTAAAATGTTTTTTCAAGTCCTTTAACCACTTTTACTTTGTATTGAACTTGGTCAAAGAATTTTCTGATTTCAGTTGTCTGAATATACAAAAGCAAAGAACCTCCGTTTTGTCTTGAAACGGTTGGCAATTCGTTTCCCAAACTTTCAAAAGTCTGAAACATAAATGTTACGTTTCCGCAAGTCATCATTGCAAATATGAAGTTGCCTTCTTCCGGAATTGTTGTTGTCAGGTCAAAACCCAATTGCTTGTAAAAGTCAATGGTCTTGTTGATGTCGGTTACAAAAATGTTTGGTGATATTGATTTCAAATCGTTTCTTTTATTTGTCAATGTTCGTACTCTCGTTAGTTAAGGTTGCCGATTACACCTGTATAAATAATGCTAGTGTCAGTTATTTACAAATATAGCAGATAACGGACATTCAGATATATCCTTTATGTCTTGAATAGGTTAACTTGTCAAAGTTGCTCACAAAGGCCTCAGGCTCTAAATTCAGAAAATTAAAAGCATTTCGAAATTGCAAACCGATTTTTTCAATTTCTTACACTATGCCCAATAAACGCAACCCATTCCATCATCCACGCAATGCCCACATGCACAATAATACCACCCCAAATACTTTTTGTCTCGTAAGCAATCACCCCTAAAATATAGCCACCAAAAATTGAACTGATTGCCTCGCCTGAGGGCTTTCCAAAGTGAAGAAAGCAATAGGTTACGGCCATGGCCAGTACTGCTTTACGCCCGAGTATGTTCATCATACCAATGACCATGAATCCGCGAAACAAAAATTCAACGTTTACGAAATCAGAGCCATAGGCTGCTTCATAAGTCAGGACTGTTACCCACTCCGGAACATTCAAATATTCATGAGCTGATGAATGCTTATACATCGGATACTGATTCATGAAGCTAATATGAAAAGAAGCGGCTATAATGATGGGCAGCATAATAAGCAACATGATGAAGTAAGGCTTGGTATCAAACTGGCGGGCACTCAGTCCGTAAACATGCTCATCCTTCCGGTCATACAAAAAGTAATAAAGAAGCAGTGGCGACATCACCGTAAAGAAGCTCATCAGGTTCAAGCTCACTTTATAAATCCAGAATTGAAGTTTCGGATTTGAAAATTCATTGATAGTGGTTCGCAGAAAGGGAGCGCTACTATCAATGCTTAACACGGTCAACACTAAAATGCTCTTCACCCAAAATCGTTTTGTTTTCCAAAACTCCCATTGTTTTGTAAAGGTTGAACCCAGATTATGCATTAGAAAAATAGAATGATCTGTCTTTAGTTCTTACGATATCGAACAAACCGTCCAGCCACTTTTGTTTTTCACCGATAGCCGATATGTTTAGGGTAGTTTTCCCGGCATGTTTTGT
>JANNRS010000018.1:0-30754 GCA_031401615.1 Minisyncoccota bacterium
CAACCCCCGGGCCTTTTTGACGGCTGGACTCGGAAACGCACAAGCCACCAAACTCCCACCAGGCGAAGTAGCTTGTAACTGCATTCGATCACGGTGCCTCAAGCTCTACTGTTCATGCTTTCAGAATGGCAAAGTTTGCAAGCAAGGAATTTGTTCCTGTATTAGTTGTCTCAATACAGCGGACGATACCAATGGTGATCGACAACATGCCATTGACACGACGCTCGAGAAACGTCCCGATGCCTTTCGTACACGTGTCAAGGAAGTGGGCATGAGTCTCTAATTTCTTTATTTTTTTCAAGCAGTGAAACACTTTGTAAAAGCAGGTCATCAAAATCTAGGGCATGTTGAGCATGTTTATGTTTTGTGTACTGTTGCCAAACTCTTCCGGCTAATCTATAGGTTGGATTGCTCTCACCCATTAATTCTTCTGGGGTTTGAAGTGCATTGGCACAGCGACTAATGATGCCTTTGATATTTCGAGGGTCATGCATTTTCGGATCGAGACCCATGCTTTGGAGAGACTCTTTAATAAGAGAAGTAGTATCACTGTCATCTAGTATAGTGAAACGCTTCACTGTCCCATTATAAGCACCAAATTTTCTAAGTAGAAAAACCCCAAGACTGTGAAAAGTGCTAACGAAAGGTAATTCCCGACCATGTTCTTTTAGGTCCATTTTCTCGATCATATGAGCCACGCGCTCACGCATTTCTTTGGCACTTTTGTTGGTGAATGTGACCGCCAAGATAGAGCTCGGTCGGTTGCCTAGCGATATGATGTGGGCAATACGGTGTACCAAGGTCTTGGTTTTACCAGCTCCAGCTCCAGCCACAATGAGAAGTGGCCCTTCGGTCATTTGAACCGCTTTTTTTTGGGCGTCATTGAGTCCAGAGAGTATCATTGCGTTACTAGTGTACTCTAAAAAAGTGAGAGACAGAAAAAATTGACCTTCAAAGAAAGCTGTTTCGTAATCAAAAAGAGCTGAAAATGTCTGCTATCATATTTCTTGTAACTTATGTTTTCTCTCAAAACAAAAGACGTGCCTCCCAAACGCACTTCTCTCATAGTTTTAAGTCTTTTCATGGTAAATGGAGCTTTATTTGGACTATTTGCAAACCAAGTAACCAGTATTACTCAGGCTCAGTCTTCAATAGTTAAGGACTCTTCTGTCTCTACTCCTGACTTAGGTCAAATAGAAGAATACTCTGGTGATGTAGAGCAAATTGTTGCCCAAGACGATAAACCTGTTATTACCACCTACACCATCAAATCTGGTGATACCCTCTCTACTATTGCCACCAAGTTCTCTATCTCGACCAATACTATTTTGTGGGCCAACGATTTAACAAAAAAGTCAGTTATCCGCGAAGGTCAGAAACTTACCATCTTGCCGGTCAGCGGCATCGTTTATACGGTTGGTAAAAATAATACTCTCGGTGGTATCGCTGCCAAGTTTGATGCTGATGTTGATGAAATCGTTACCTTTAATGATCTTGAGGACAATAAGACAATCAAAGTTGGTCAGAAGCTTATTATTCCAAATGCCGAGTTACCACTAGAGAAACCACTACCTAAACCCGTAGTAAAAAAAGAAGCCCCTGTTATAGAGGTTAAAAAAGAAGTAGTAGTACAAAAAACAGAAGTTACTCCTTCTGTGGCTACCGATGTTGACCCAAACCAGAAGACAACTATTGAAACGCAGTCCGTATCGAAAGGTTATTTTGCCCACCCTATTCCTGGATCAGTTTTGACTCAAGGGGCTCACGGTTATAACAGTGTTGATTTTGGGGCACCAACTGGAACTCCAGTTTTAGCGGCTGCTAGCGGTAAAGTTATTGTTGCCAAGCCCGCTAATTATAATGGTGGCTATGGTAAATATATTGTTGTTGAGCATGAAAATGGCACTCAAACTCTATATGCTCACCTTTCAAGTGTTCTAGTTGTTGTGGACGATGAAGTAATAAAGGGAGAGAAAATTGCTCTCTCAGGAAACACTGGTCGCTCTACTGGTCCACACTTACACTTTGAAGTTCGTGGCGGAGTTAATCCTTGGGTTGGAATCAAAAAGCTGACAAAATTTTAAATAAAAAAACCTCACGATTGTGAGGTTTTTTGCTGACGCAACAAACTTTTCATGCAGGCTCTGAGAGGAGCTTGTAGCCAACCGGCTTCGTCTTCTCCTGTTAGTAACTCGTACATTGAAGAGAATTTATCCCACTTTGGGAATTTTTCAAAAAGCAGATCTTTTATGTTTCTTTCCTCGTCTTCTGTTTTCTGCTGGGAAATATCTTCGTCCAACGGAACAGTTGAAGTAAATGCCCTTACAATTTGGCCAGAAGGGAATCGGAGCGATACCCCAGCAACAAGATGCCAGATCATACCATCAAAATCAAACCCTCTTTGAATTGTGGCAAAAAAACAATTGTTTTTTTGAAACTCTACGCTTTCTTCAACCATGGAGTTCAGTCTGTCCTTTACGGTGATAATCAAGTCTCTTTTAGAAAGAGGTGTCTTAATCTTTGGAGACAGCCTGTTTTGTACAGAAATGTGAGTAAAATTTTTTCTAAATATGCCTTCTATGGCATAAAGTTTAATTCCAGTACAGTCAGTAATGACCCTGACATTATTAAGTGTTTCCATATCAATGATTTTTTCTTGATATTACTCATTTTCTGCAAATAAGCAAATATCACCGTGGTATAATCATTTTATGAAAAAGAACTTATTATTTATAGGTATTATCGTTTCAGTGTTATTTATTTCTGTTGGAATTACTGAAGCTGGGCTTTTCCGAACCCTCCGCCAAGGTAGTGTCGGTGCCGATGTTAGAGAGCTCCAAGTCCTTCTCAACAAAGATCCAGAGACACGTATTGCCTTAAGTGGCGCAGGTTCTTTTGGTCGAGAAACTTCTTCTTTTGGAACACTTACTCGACAGGCAGTTATCAGGTTCCAAACAAAATATGCTAGTGACGTACTCTATCCTGCCGGCATCTCTTTCCCAACCGGTGTTGTCGGCGCCATGACCAGAGCCAAACTAAACAGTCTTTATTCTACCAATTCACCAACACCTCTCGGTGATCCACTACCTCCAGTAAACATTCCGGCTCCATATATAAGTAGTATCTCGCCAAGTATTATTTCTACCAGTTCACAGAACATAATTATTTCTGGAAGCAACTTTACACCAAACGGTAACAGTGTCGTTGTCGTCAGTGACAGCGATCGCCCTATTGGTTCGTACAGTTCTGTAGACGGAAAAAATATTACAATTTCATTTACTCATAGTGTAATTGATAAGGTAAAATCACAATTGGCTATTCATAAAGGTACTTCAAATTATGAAAATATTCTTTCATCTTTTATCAGCAATTTGACTGGTGAAAATATTTCCGTTGAAAACGGAACAACTTACCTACGTGCTATAATTTTAGTTAGGAATAGTGGCGGAGAAAGTAATTCATTCACTATCAAGGTTGATATTAAAAGTCTTTTAAACTAAAAAATATGAAAATTCATAATTTAATAAAAAATACCCTACTAACAAGTCTGATTCTAAGTTTCGCTTTCACTGCTACTTTTTTTGGTTTTAGGCCCTCTCGTGTAGATGCCGCTAATTATTTTGGTGGCATGAAAACTATGACTCTTATATGTACTTGTAGTGGTAACCAGCTTATTTATATCAACAACTATGCTGGTGGGGGTTCTCTTGCTCTACTTTATAATGGTAGCGGGCGACTATTTTCGAACAATAATATTTATGGTACCTACTTACTTGGATCATATTCTAGTGGTGGAGGTGAATGCAAAATGATTTCTTATCCAGAATGTTATTCTGTTAGTTCAGATGGCTCGTTCGATTCTAACCCAGGAACCGGAACTTCGTAGAAATAAAAAAATAATTTTCAAATGAGGATTATTTTTTTTATTCAAACTTCGGTCTATATTGGAGGGCTTCGAGGATGTGTGGTTCTTCGATAGTTTCACTTCCTCCGAGGTCGGCAATAGTTCTGGCAACTTTTATAGTTCGCAAATAAACACGTGGAGAAAGTTTTATTTTCTCAGCAAACTTTTGGAGCGTTTCTTTGGCTACTGGTGATAAATCATTTGCTAACTGAACTTCATTTGTAGAAAGTGCTTTATTTAATTTTCCAGATCTTTTATTTTGAACTGTGCGAATATCTGAGATGAGTTTTCGCAAACCTTCGCTTTCTTTATCAACTCTTGATTCGTGGAGTGTGTCATATTGCACATGGTGCACTGGTACCCACAAATCAATACGATCAACAATTGGTCCCGACAATTTTTTTCCATAACGCGCGAGTTCTATACCACTGCAAGTACACTGTTTAACACCACTGCCACGATAACCACACGGACACGGATTCATAGCGGCGAGCAAAATAAAATCTGCCGGAAATCTGACACTCCCTTTGGCTCTTGCAACAGTGATAGACCCTTCTTCCAGTGGTTCACGAAGTGCTTCCAAAACACGTCGATCAAATTCTGGAAATTCATCCATATATAAAATTCCGCGATGTGCGAGAGTTATGTCTCCAGGACGTATTTTATTTTGCCCACCACCAATGATGGCGATATGTGAAGCGCTATGATGGGGAGAACGCAATGGTACCGGATTATTCATAACATCATCGACAAGACCAATGGTAGAATAAATAGTTGCTACTTCTAAAAAATGATCGTTCGAGGGATTTGGCAAGATGCCGTGAAATGCTTTAGCCAGCATTGTCTTGCCGGTGCCAGGTGGTCCATATAAAACGATATTATGACCACCGGCTGCAGCGATAGTCAGTGCCCGTTTGGCTGTCGCTTGTCCTCGAACGTCCCCAAAGTCTAGGGTGTTAATATTTTCTTTATGTTTGAACGGAGCAAAGGTGCTGGTCTCTAATTTTTGCCCACCATTGATGTGTAACACCAAATCAGAAAGAGTTGGCACGAGAAAAAAAGTCACCCCGTCGATCAAGGTCGCCTCAACTTCGTTGTCACTAGGTATAAAAATTTCTGTGTAACCCTCAGCTCTCGCCCATTGTGCAATAGACAAGAGTCCACGAATTGGTTGGACCTCACCATTGAGAGATAGTTCTCCTAGAAATATTTTTCCATCAGTGTTGCTCTTGAGTACTCCAGTAGATGCAAGATAGCCGAGCGCAATAGCTACATCAAAGTAAGCTCCTTCTTTTTTGAGTTCGGCTGGAGAGAGTGAAACAATCACTTTTTCATTTTGAGATTTTGGATTTATGTCTAAAGAATTTCGCAGTGCCGAGATAACACGTTCGCGAGATTCTTCCACTGCTTTGTCGGGCAATCCAACAATTTGAAATAAATAAAGTCCACGAGAAATATCGACCTCGACAGTTACACCGGAGGCCCCGAGTCCTGTTAATTGTGCGCTTTGAATTCTAGAGAACGCCATGATGAATAAAGTATAGCGCGCTCTAAAATAAAAACCACTCGCAAGGAGTTGGTTTTAAATTTTTAGTTATCCGTTCATGTGGACTTTGTTGGTGCGGGCGGCAGGGTTGGCTTCAAGTCTGTCAGCTTCAATTGGTTCGCCACAAACTTCACACTTTCCAAATGTTCCGTTCTCAATTTTCTTCAAAGCATCTTTAATATCGTTGAGTCTACTTTGTAAAGTATTGAGCATACTGGTTCTTTCTTCAAAATCTTCAAAGCGGTCTGCTGCATCATTGTCATCAGATTGGTTCATAAGATCAGTATCAGGAGTTGCTTCCCATTGAGCACTCTCAGGATTGAAACGCGCAATGTTTGCAAGCTCTCCTTCGAGGAGTGTTTGTTCGGCAATTAGTACTTCTTTAAATTTTTTCGTATCCATTGGCATTATAGTAGCATGCCCTGAGTAATGGGCAAGCCCTCTCCTACTGCGGGGCAAGCTTTAACTTTGCTGGCGAATCAAGCTGTCGTATATAGCTTTTAAGACCTCGGGTTTTGTTGTAAACACGACGATATCATCGGTGGCTCTACCATAAAAAAATAGTAAATTTCCACTTCGCTCTTCATTATTGTAGCGTACTGTTCGCACTGGTATGTTGTACATATATTCTCCAGTAAACTCCCTACCAATTTCTTGTGAGTGTTCTGCAAGATCGATTCCCAGTGGTCGGTAAAACATCTGTAGTAGTCCAGGTTCAGCAATCAAAAGTTCTTTGGATGCAATTTCAGCATTGTTTACTGAAGCAATAACAAATGGCGCATTCTCTATTCCAGTATTCATAATACCTAGTCGGACGATATTGAATGAAGTTAAAAATGGCTCACTTGGGCTAGCTTCAA
Organism: Minisyncoccota bacterium; assembly: GCA_031401615.1. Taxonomy (GTDB): domain Bacteria; phylum Patescibacteriota; class Minisyncoccia; order Phycocordibacterales; family UBA9973; genus UBA4124. The sequence continues at coordinate 6,311 of JANNRS010000018.1, forward strand.
AAAAAGAAAATATTTCATTAACCGAAAGAAGGTTTAAGTTTTGTTCATCACTTACTAGGGGTACCAAGGTTGGCTTATTGGCTCCAAGATCATTATTGGATTTGATATTCTCAACAACTTTTCTAATATCTGTGGTACTAAATAATACTGTTTCAGTACTAGGAAAGACCCCAACAGAAGCACTATACTCTGCAGGAACAGTTAGTTTTTTATAATGATAAACACCATAAGCGAGAGCTAGAGAAGTGAAAAGTAATAAAATAATTACTCCGGCTTTATACCAACCTTTTTGTTTTTTAGACTTCTTTTCTTCTATAGTATTTTGTTCGCGCTCTCGGCCCTCATTAAGCATTTGTTGTACTATTTTAGCATCAGTAGCATCAAGCGCTTTTGCTAAATCATCGTCATACGTATGAGAGGTATGTTTTCCTGCTTGCGCAGGTATGACAGGTATAGGTTCTACTATAGGCACTTGCACAGTGTTCTCTTTTTGTACTTCCGGTTCCATATTTTAATGATAACCAATCAAATATTTTTTAGGGTTCTCTGATAGGTCGATAAATTCGTCTGCAATATCCTTCAGTGAAGCTGAAGCCGATTTTCCAAAAGTCATAACTTCTACCTGAATTCCGTGGTGATAGCGCAAGAAGTTGCAAAGCGGGACAAAGTCTCCGTCTCCAGAAACGATAACTATTGCATCTAGTTTTGGCGCCATAGAGACAGCATCAATAGCTAGCCCGATATCCCAGTCAGCTTTTTTACTACCATCAAAAAATATCTGCAAATCTTTAGCTTTAGTTTCAATACCAGCTTTGCCAAGGGCACCAAGGAAGTCTGTCTCGTCGCCGTTTTCTGTAGTGATAACATAGGCGATAGCTCGGATAAGTTGTCGTCCAGCTACCGCATCTTTTACGACGTTCGAAAAATTAACCTTCTTCTTATATAAATTTTTAGCAGTGTGGTAGAGATTTTGGGTATCAATAAAAACTCCTACACGCTGATCTTTCTGTTTAATAATTGCCATATAGGTAAGTATACCCCGCCTTAGTCACTTGGACTATTGGCGGGGTATACCTCATAAAACAAAATCCGCCGGAGAGGCGGACTTAGTTTTATTGTTTTACAATTTTTAAAGCTTGTGCGTGTTGCTTTGGATTTGTTTTTTCAAGAACCTTTAGATGTCCTCGGCGGTCAGCCACCATCTTGATAAGGCCACGACGTGAGTGGTTGTCTTTCTTGTGTTTCTTCAAATGGTCAGCAAGGCGGTCAATAGTCTCAGAAAGTACACCAACTTGTACGAGCTTAGAGCCAGTATCTGTTGCATGAACTTGATGCTTTTTTATAACTGCTTGTTTTTTCTTGGTCGTTAACATAATGGTCATCATAACATATTCAATAAAAAAAGCAAGCCCGTTTGTTGACTATAACTGTATTGATGATAGTGTTAGAAAAACAGTATTTTTCACAATTTAAAACTATAAAAGTGGCTAAGTTTAAAAAAGGGATAACCCACTCAGGCAAGGTACACTTAGATGAGTGTATGGCATACGTTGCGCTAGAATATTTGTTTGGGGAATTTGAGGTTGTTCGAAAAGCTTCTGTAACTCAAAAAGAAATTGTTGATCCTGAAGTAATAATATTTGACCTAGGTAAGATGCTCAACAGAAGGTTAAATTGCTATGACCATCATCAAGATATTAAACTTCCTTCTGCGTGCGTTTTAGTTTGGCAGGAATTTGCCCCGACGTTGACGCCAGAAGAGAGATTAATTAAAGTAACTGTGTATGAAAAGTTATTATGTCATATCAGTGACCATGATAATGGCAAGACATTTAAAGGGCTTTCTCTAAGTAGAGCTTTTAGTATGTTAACTTACCAGTGCAAAGATCATGATGAAGCTTTTGATGTAGGGGTTGACCTTTGTAGAAAAATTCTACGAGGTTTGGTATCCAGAACGTGGCAAGATAATATTTGTCTTGAGGATCGTTGGGATAAGGGGTCAAAAAAGATTGGTAAAAATGGCTCAATAATATTATTAGAAAAGCCGATTGATTTCTTACCAGAGAATTGGCAAGAATTTGCCAGAGAAGACGGAGCTCTTTTTGTTATAACAAAAGACATACGAACAAAGGAGACAAACATGTATGCAGTTAATGGGGTACTAATCCCAAAAGACTTAAAGCGTCAATCGTTTTGGGAAAATGGCAAGAAGGCAGCCTATAAAAATGACCACGATGCAGTCAACCATGCCATGGAAATGTCACTAAAATCACCCCCTTAAAAGGGTGTTTTTTCTTGGGTCGCACAATATTTTGTAAATAAGTTATAATTATTATACGACCCAGCCTCCGCTCTAGCTACGGCGGGGCAAGCATCTATGGCGACAGAACTTGAACAATTAAAAAGAGAATTTCTAGAACACATTGAGATAGAAAAGGGCCGCGCCCTTAAAACTGTCGAGAACTACGACCACTACATCACTCGCTACTTCACATTTTCCAAAGTTCAAAACCCAGAAGATATAAACAGTGATTCTGTACGAGAGTTTCGTCTGTGGCTCAACCGTCAGAGCATGGGCAACAACAGATCTACCGGTAAAACAGTTTCAAGGAAAACTCAAAATTATTACATGATTGCTCTTCGGGTATTTTTGAAATACTTAACTCGCAAAAAGATCAAATCAATGTCTGCCGAAGAGATAGATCTAGCTAAAGTTCCCGAGCGACACTTAGATCTGATCTCAAGTAGCGAGCTTGCTCGCCTACTCAAGGCCTCAGAAGGCGATGATATAAAATCGCTGCGTGACAAAGCAATACTCGAGCTTTTGTTTTCAACAGGACTACGTGTTTCTGAACTTTGTTCACTGACCAACGATATTGATTTTACTCAAGGAGAATTTTCTATCAGAGGTAAGGGTGGCAAGATCAGAGTTGTTTTCATTTCAGAAGAAGCACGAGCTACACTAAAGAAATATTTATCAAAGCGTAAAGATATGTCGGACGCACTCTTTGTTCAACAAGATAGCGGTAACAAGGACAATATGGACATCAAACCACTCACTCGTCGATCCATAGAACGCATCGTTAAACTTTGTGCTGTCAAAGCTGGTATTTCTAAAAAAGTCACCCCCCATGTTATTCGCCACTGTTTTGCTACCGACCTTCTCTCAAACGGTGCTGATATTCGCTCTGTTCAAATGATGCTCGGCCACGCCAATATCGCTACCACTCAGATATATACGCATGTTACCGACGCCAAGCTCCGAGAGATACACAAGAAATTTCACTCTAAAAGATAGTTGACAATAGTATCTATTTGTGCTATTATATAACAAGTTCTTTAATAATATTCAATTCACAAAAAAACAAATAAAAAATGAAAAAAATGTTTTTTCTTTTGGCGATTACATTCGCCACTTCTTATTCTTTTGCTCAACAGGGTCAAAACGTGAGCCCTGAAAGACCGACTCAAAACAATGATGTAGTGGCAGTACCTATACCGCAGACGTCATTTTGCCCGGTGTCCCCACCGGCAGTTGTTGTAAATAACACTATTAACAACAACACCATGCCGGGTACGGGAAATGGATTTTTAATCCAAAAACAAATGCCGGGGCGAATTATTTACCGGAACACCCGGCCGAATGTAAACTTTATCACCAATCACAATTATTTCGGCGATACTGCAAAAACTGTAGTAAAGGAAAGAAAAGATGAAATGTGTTGTGGTGCTTACGGTAATCATGCCCATTTTATGGGTTTACCGCCTTGGTTCTGGTCATTACTTGCATTGGTTGGGATAATTTTATTGATCGCCTACCTGGTTGACCGTGATCGCCGGAGAAATCCTCCTGTTGGCCCATCTTCTGTGACTCATACTCACAGCCACACACATTCACATTCGTACCCCCCTGCGCCTAAACCTGAACTGGTGAAACCAACCATGGTTGACCCTAAGGAAGCCATGGAGATGGCGAAGAATAACGGTGGAACATTCTCAACAAGAGCCGATGGAACTTTCAGGGTTGAATTTCCAAAACCTGAACCGGTGGCCAAGGTAGAAGAAAAGAAAGCAGGAGATCAGCAGTAATTTTTTGTGAAAATGAATATGTGCAATCCCCCGACTTGTTCGGGGGATTTTATTTATCCACTTTATTTATTTTTGCATAAAAAAATTTTGTCTTGTATACTGAAACCAGATGTACAAATATTCGTCAGAGAATAACAATTGAATAATGTTCAAGAGTCGGTACTTGGTGCCGATAAAAAATAATTAGCGAATACTTCGCATCATCTATCTGCTTCGGCTTGTAGATCAAACAAAAAAAACGAACTCGATCTATCTCTTGTTCTTTCCACAATTAAGCAAAAAAACAACTCTCTAATCTATAGACCTTTTATTTTTTTAAAAAGGTCAAAAACTCTTTAAAGCCACTCGCTCGGGTGGCTTTTTTATTTGTTATACTTCGGTAATGAAAATTATTAGCTGGAATACCAATGGCTTGCGAGCTACACATAAACAAGGCTATTTTGAGCCTTTGTTTGATGAATACAAGCCAGATATGGTTTGTTTACAGGAAACTAAGTCAGAACTAGAGCAACTTACAGAGGATATTAAGAATTTCCGTGATTACCACCTTGCCTTGTCACACTCTAAAGGCAAGAAGGGTTATAGTGGCGTAGCTATTTATTCAAAAGAAGAACCACTCTCTACCTCTCTCGGCTTTGGTGAAAAACGTTTTGATGACGAAGGGCGCACTATCGTCGCCGAGTATGAAGACTTCTTTCTTATCACGTGCTACTTCCCCAACGGTGGCGGTGGTCCGGTGCGCTTGCAATACAAACTAGAGTTTTATGATGCATTTCTCTCATATATCGAAAAATTGAAAAAGACCCCGCAGAAGTCGGGGCGAGCAAAGCCGGTTATTTTTTGCGGTGATGTAAACACTGCTCATAATGAGGTAGATCTTGCGCGGCCAAAGGAAAACTCCGACAATACAGGTTTCTTGCCTATTGAACGAGCTTGGATGGACAAGTTGATATCAAAAGGTTGGATAGATATTTATCGAACCTTAAATCCTGATCAAAAGGATATTTATACATACTGGGATCAAAAAACTCGCTCCAGAGACCGCAATGTCGGCTGGCGGATAGACTACTTCTTCTGTAGTCCAGAAATATTCCCGCGGATAAAAAAGTTTCAAACACTCTCCAGCTATTTGGGTAGCGACCACTGCCCTATCCTGATCGAGCTTGTGTAGTATACATTGTTGAAGTTTGTGGTAGGATAAAGAAAACCAAAAACTTTGTATTATGAAAATCAAAAAAGGCTTTGAAAAGACACTATTTATTGCCGGGCTTATTTTCCTTTGTCTCACTCTTTTAAGAGAGCCCAACGACACTAAGGTACAAAGAGATAATATATCTTATTTACTTTTTACCTTAACATTGAGCTGTTTTTTTATTTCTTTTTGGGGCAGAAAAACACTGGAATTTTTTCGTAGTTATAAAAATTCTACGCCAGAAGCAACAGAAGACCCGACCATTGATTCGTTTCGAAACGATGAAGAATGGAAGGAGTTTGTTTCTGACGGCTGTCATTAAAAGTTTTTCATGGCTATACTTACTCCCTTTTTGACGTTCAGTCATAGGGAGTTTTTTATTTACTAAAAAAGGAGTACAATTAAGAAAACCTAAGCTCATGAAAAAGAAAAAAATTATATTGGCAGATAAAACACCGATCTCTCCTGTTTTATTGAAAATATGGGAGGAACTGTGGGTTGACGATCCTTGTAAGGGGTCACTAACTATTAGTAAATATATCGAGTTTTTTTCAGGCGTAAGTAGGGCACTTCGAAGGGGATCCAATCTTTTGTTTTCACAGGTAAACATTCCTGTTTACAATATGGTTTTACAGATATCAAAGTTAGATGATATCAAGCATGATTTAGAATGGCTTCTTGTTACCACAAATATTGTAATTGAGGAATGCAGAGAACGATATATGTTAAATCATAAATCTCGTAGGACACTACGTCGGACTCAGCAAAAAAATGAGGAAATCTGGGACAGGTTTAGTAAAAGATTATTTATTACTGAATCTGCAATGAAGAAACTATATAACGCAGAAGAGACAAATTATTCTGCTTTTGAGGTTCCTTCCCAAAGTGATTTTTCTATCATTTTAAAAGATTTTGAAAAGTTTTCTTTTCAAAAAAATTAAAAACCACTCAAATAAGGGTGGTTTTTTTATTTCACCCCATGTTTTTTACGGAGTTGACCGACTTCCCCCTCATTGGCTTCCTCTTTTTTGTCCTTCCCTTTCTCCCCAAGAGTTTTGAGGTCTTTGTCCTCAAGCTCATCAAGGTCTTTTACTCGCTCCGAAAGAGACTCAACTGTATTGAGTTTTGGGTCTTCAAGGACTTCTTCAAGGAGTGCATGGAGTATCCAACCCATGCGAGGTCCAGGTTTCATGTTTAGTTCATCCATAAGGAACGAACCATCAATAGCGAGCTGTGAAACAGAGATTGGATCGCGGAGAGCCTCTTCGATCATGGCGTGGTATTTACGTAGTCGGTATGGAGCTTCAACTTTTTTCATACCGACACGGTCTGACTCTCGAACTTCCATCAATTCCCAAATATGTTCTGGCTTCACCTTAGCAATTACTCGCCTAACAGCTGAAAGAGTTATTTGTTCAGTATCAGAGAAAAACATATGGTTTCGGACCATAGAAACGACTAATTCTGTGGTTTCACGTGGAACCCTTAGTCGCTCAAGAATCTTTTTAGTCATTCTAGCTCCGACTACCTCATGCCCGTAAAAAGTATAGGCTTTGTTAGCAGGCCTGCCCCGTACCGAAGGCGCTAGCCTTCTGGTTTGGGGTTTGCCTATATCATGAAACAGGGCTGAAAGTTTTATTTCTAAAGAAAAGTGCTTGTCAGCAGCGTGCTGAAGGGCGTGCAGAATATGGTTGTAGACATCGTATATATGAGCCCCTTTTTGCTCACAACCAATACCCTCTTCGAGTTCCGGAATGATATGTTTAAGCAAGCCAGTTTTCTGAAGTAGATCTATACCAAAGGCCGGGTTATCTGAATTTATAATTTTAAGTAGCTCATCGCGAACTCTCTCGACTGAAATAGTTTTAATTTTTTCAGATCTAGCAACTAACGCCGAAAGAGTTTCACTTTCTATTGCGAAGTTTAGAACTGTGGAAAACCTAATAGCCCTCATGATGCGTAGGGCATCCTCAGAGAAGCGTTTATCAGCATAAAGGACACATCTTACCAATTTGTCCTTTATGTCCTTTAGGCCACCGTACGGATCGATATAAATGTCCTTTATAGGGTCCCAAGCTATAGCATTCATGGTAAAGTCTCGTCTCTCTAGGTCCTTCTCTACATTTGTTTCATATGAAACATGTTCTGGGTGTCTATTGTCAGCATATCCTCCTTCTGAGCGATATGTAGTGATCTGAACTTCCTCTTTATTGGTTACATGTGAAACATCTCTATCAGCTTCTTTTGAGGGTATATTGACCACAGTCACTGTTCCATAGTCGTTCTCATAAATTGTTTTTAATTCTTTGAAAACTTCTTGAATTTCCTCTGGTTTGGCGTTAGTAGTCAGGTCCCAGTCTTTAGGTGTTTTGTTCATTAAAATGTCACGAACACAGCCACCAACGAGGTAGCACTCAAAACCCGCTTTTTGGAGAGTTTCTGTTACATGTGAAACAAATTGAGGGATACTTGTTTTATCCATAAAGGATTGTGGTGCACCCGGCAGGAATCGAACCCACATCAACCGTTCCGAAGACGGTTACTCTATCCGTTGAGCTACGGGTGCGCTCTTTGATAGTACTACTTTACAAGCTATTTGTAAAACCGAACTCGTAATATATACTTATAGTATGAGAAGAGATAAAGAGAAAGCCTTTGAATTACGAAAACAAGGCAAATCTTACAAAGCAATTAAAGAAGAACTTGGGATATCTAAGAGCACTCTTTCTGATTGGTTTCGTAATGTTCCATGGTCTCGACATCTTAAGGTTTCAAATACGAAGCGTACTCGAACCCCAGAGCATATTGCTTCAATGCATAAAGCGAGGAAAGAACAACTAGAATCTCTATATAGTCAGGCTGAGGGAGAAGCAAATGTTTCATATGAAACATTCAAAAAAGAAACTCTTTTTTGGGCTGGGCTAATGATATATGCAGGTGAAGGCGAAAAGAGATCTAAGCACAACATAAAAGTTACTAATTCAGAATTCTACTTACATTCTATTTTTATTAAATTCGCTTGTAAGTATTTGATGATTGAAATAGCTCAAATACGTTGTGGTTTAATATTATATCCAGATTTGAATGCTTCACTATGTAAAGAAATGTGGTCAAATGCGCTGTCTATTCCAAGAGAAAATTTCCACAAAACACAGGTTATTCAAGGTAAAGAGAAGATAAGACGATTGCAATACGGTGTCGCTATGAGTATAATCTCAAGTACCGTTTTAAAGAAGAAACTTATGAAATGGATTTCTTTGGCACAAAACGAACGGTTTAAAGATGCGGTCATAGTTTAGTGGTAAAACGAATCGTTGCCAACGATTAGATTGGGGTCCGATTCCCCATGATCGCACCATTTCGCTCGTGACGAGCTTCACGGCGTAAATACAAATACAAAAAGTCCCTTTAATTAGGGACTTTTTGTATTAATAATTATGTCTCTTAGACAAAATATCTTTTTATGCTGATAAAATCCTTAAAAGAGGCTATTTTTGACAAAAGTGGGGATAAGTGTGTGTGTATAAAGGATAAAGGGCGTCCTTTATGCCCTATAAAACTTGAGTATTTACTGTCGTTTTGTTAAAATAGACAGTATTACCAAGGTAATTATCATAGTTTCACATGAAACTATGATAAAACGTTTCACGTGAAACAATTTACATCAAAAACACAAAAAATAGGGGAAATAGGTGAAGAAAAAGCCTGTATGTTTCTCGTGAAACACGGCTTCGCCATTTTGGAGCGCAATGTTGCCAATAAGTTTGGGGAGATTGATATTGTCGCCAAGGCTCATCGCGTGCACTATTTCTTTGAGGTCAAAACAGGTAGGCAGGGAGGGTGGCTCAATCCGGCTGAAAATCTGACAAAAGAGAAGCTACGAAAATTCCTAATTTCTGTAGAACACTATTGTCTGATCAAAAAAATCAAAAATTTTAATGCGCAGGGGATTATCGTTCTCTTAGAAAAAATAGACCTTGCTAGTCCTGCCAAAGTAGAGCTGATAGATTTGTCTTAGAAACGTAGCAAAAAAAAGCTAGCTATAGTATAGTTGGGACTGTTACAAACACCGCGGGGTGTAGTATATGTGTTTTGGGGAGTGTGTGAATCTTGAACCTTAAAAGCTGAGTCGGGGTGTAGTATATCGGTAGTATATGTGTTTTGGGAACACAAGGGCAGGGTTCGATTCCCTGCACCCCGACTCAGTTTTGAAGACTTGGTCACACACTTCGGATGTCTGGGAGACATCTGTGGCGCAAAGCGACAAGGGCAGGAAAATAAAATTTTGATACAATTTACAAATACTTAGCGGGACTTGTCCCGCCGAAGTGTTAACGAAGGCGGGATTAGTTTATCGGTAAAATAACAGTTTTCCAAACTGTGGTGAAGGGTTCGACTCCCTTATCCCGCACCATGTGAGATTTTTGTCTCTTCTAGACCATCAAATGGTGGATTTAGCTTGTATTTATATACTTCTTTTGACGAAACAGTAAAGTTCGAGAAGATCTTTGAAACTATTGAGTTTAGCTCGGTAGTTGATTGAACTTTTTTCAACCTATCTGGAAGAGAATTCATAACTTCAGTGAATTCCTTGAACGACAGGGGCGCCTTGCTAACATTTTCTTTTTTAGATAAAAGCTCGTTTATGAGCGTTTGGGTTTTAAAGATTTCTTGCTCAAGTCGGGCAAATTCTTCTTTTCTAATAGTAAGCACGGCAAGATCATCCTCCTTGGCGATATTGAGTTTAGTTTTAGCCATATCCTCTGAGTCCATACCAAGCTTTCTTTTGGCACTATTTATCTGAGAGTTTAGATCTGACAGTCCTTGAGTTTGCAATCTGACAATCTCTTGCTTATAGCTCGAATACGCCTTTTGAGAAGTAAACGGCTTTTTAGCTAGAAATTCATAGGCAAATTGCTCAATGATTTTTCCTCTAGTGCTTTTGCCGTATCTTTCGCATGTCTGGGTGGTGCATTTAAAGTTGTAGTAATGCTTTGTTTTACCTTTGTTTATATTTGCTTGTGTTAATACATTGCACGAAGCACAAAATACTTTTCCATCCATAAAATCAGCAACTTTATCTACTGGATTTTTTCTACTCCTCTTACCTTTAAATGCCTGATCATAGTTGTCGTATTTGTTTATAGACAAAAACTCTGGGACGGTAATTATCGGCATAAACTCATGTAGCTCAATCAGATTTACCACATTGTCACCATATTTTAGTATGCCAGTATAGACAGGATCTTTAAAAATCTTGTTAAGTGTTTGTTCACTAAATTTCGTGCTCACTACTTTGCCTTTCATGGAGTTTTTCCTTGTATAACCAGAGCTATTGAGAAAATGAGCGATACTTTTGAGCGTGTCACCACGGAGTCGCATTTGAAACGCTTCTTTCATCAGAGTGAAGTTGTTGCCATCTGGTTGGAGTCGTTGAAGGTTATCTTTTTGATAGCCATGCTTTGATTTGTTGATATAATAGCCCGCTTCGATACTGGCAGTATTACCTCGCTTTACATCAATACTAAGCTGATCTGAATACTGTTTTGCCATGACAAAGACAATTCCAAGAAGCATTTTTCCTGAAGCGTCATTGATAAAAGTATGACTAGCAAATTTTAGATCCCTGATAATATGCTTATCGAGTAGGTCAATTATTTCGCCTGACTCGCGCATATTTCTTGAAAGGCGATTGGGGTGCCAAGAGATAATACCATCAAGCTCGCCAGCGATAATCCTGTCTAATAGTTTACGAAATTTAGGACGTATAGAAGCTTCTTTTGCTGACTCGCGCTCTTCGATAATATCTTCTTTTAGAACAATAACCTTATTATCATTTGCTACCTTGAGACATTCAGAGAGTTGATCTTCGATTGATCGGACTTGTTTTTCGGGGTCATCGGTAGATTTGCGCAGGTATATAGCATAGCGAAGATTTTCAATAACAACAGTTTTGTTCTCTATGTTTTTCTGCAGTATTTCAAGAAGCTCATTCGGTGTTGTTATGTTATCTAGTTGACTCATATATGAATATTAACCTTTTTAGTAATATTTTGATATTAAATATTATTTAGACAATAAAAAAGAACCCATCACGAATGAGGGGTTCTAAGGTGTTGATTATTTGTTCGGGTCAATCTGGTTATCAGACCAATGTTCGTTGTTGCCTTTTCGATATCCGCCTGAAACTGCGATATGAGCTACGCAAGACAAAAGACATATTGTTGATAACAGTCCTTGTTGCGTAACAATAATACCTAAAGATTTAAAAATCTGAATAATTAAACCGCAAGTAATAGTCATAACAAAAAGAAGAAAAGAAAAAGTTAAAAATATTGATTTTGTAATTTTTGCTATTTCTTTAATTTTGTAACTTACAAGATATAAAAAAATGATTGCCAATGAATACGCAATGATTATGTATGTTTCCATTTTTATTTGATTTTAAGAGTTAAACAATTTGATTGTTGAGAAAACTAAAAGAGAAGCATAGAACAAATAGTCAATGCATTTCTTTTGATTTGGACTAAGGTTCTTTTTCTGAATAATCGGGCGAACCAGTAGCATATACCCGATGGCGTAACATACTGAGTATGCACTCCAAAGATGAAGAAATGTTTGCATTTGTCTATATTTATTTTTTAATTAGTGATTGAAAGAATAATTCTGAAAACTAGAAGCTAATTTGCAAAATTATTCTCTCAATCCAACCCTTAAAAATCTGCTTAATTTAAGGAACTTCTTGAGTAGAGTATAGCATAATCACTTGACTTTGTCAAATATCATGCTATGATGTAAGAAAACAATTTAAACCAAAAATAAGATGAAAATAATAATAGCTTTCTTAGCTCTAACCTACCTTATTAGTTGTGGAATTATTCTTTACAACACAATAAAATCATTTGATCTTAAATATAAAAATAATATAGAATTGCAGAATATGTTTGTTAAAAAAATGAAGAAGCACCTCATCTTCAATATTACTCTTCTTGCGATCATAATAGTTATTATTCTTTATAAAATAAATTAAGTTTGATTTTAAAATCATTGATAGCCACCACTTAATTGAGGTGGCTTTTTTATACCATACTACCCAACAGAAACTCTTTCATATCTGCAAGGCGCTCAGCATCTTTGCCGTCTTCTGCTTCAGCTTTTGTTTCCAACATAGTAAGTAGTCCTTCCTCTACACCGCCATAGATAGGCGACTCTTGTGTTTCTAGGTGGTCAAATCTTTCAAGCCACCATTTTGAGTCATTGATATTTCCTTGTTCTATTGAACTTATGACATTGGCTCTAGCAGTAACATTAACACTGTTCTGTAATGCCCTCGTATGAGCACGAAGTGGCTCGTAGGCAGAAGTAATATCTCGCATGGTTGAATATGGTAAATCTGCCAAACTACAAGCTTTTTTGAGCGAAAAACCCATCTTTAAATAACCTTCTAATACAAGAAAAAGTTCGTGCTGTTCTTCTTTAGTTCGTTTTTGACCTCTCATGTTTTTGTTTATTATCTTTACTAACAAGATACTCTAGGACTTCTTTTTCTTGTTTCTTTCTGTTGTTGACTATAGATATCAGTTTTCTAGCAAGGTTTTGTAATTGGAAGCCGAGTTCTACCTTGCCACCAGAGGGTGTGCTAACAGTGCCATTGTTCGGCGCTTGGGGCGTTGGTTTTGAGGTTACATCACTTACTAGATCAGTAAGAGCATCTTTTTTCGACTCATTATTCATGCATTCATTTTAGCATTTTTATTTCTAATTATAGAGAGTTCGATAGATTTACTCGTAATAGAGAATATGGGCTATATCGTTATATATTCAAGGTTTTTCTTATAGTGTATTTGTTGATCTAAATAGTATGACTTTACGAAATCATCCATACACACTCGCATTTCTACATTGTTCTGCAAGAGTTCGAGATAGGGCAGTATGCCTGCACACAAAGAAAAACACTCAGATTTGTTCTGGGTGTTTTTCTTTGTGAAGGCAGGGAGGAGAAAGCCGGAGCGCGACTGGCGCGAGGCGGGGTAGCGAGATTTTTCAGCAGAAAAATACTCGTGACCGACTCCCTTATCCCGCACAAAAACAAATGAACCCAAGGCATCGCGTTGGGTGATTTTGTTTTATAGCATGGGAAGGGAGGAGAAAGACGGAGGCGGTATACAAGACGAGTGAAACGAGTGCTTGTCGCCGAGTCGGGGTCGCAAGTACTTAGACTTTTGTGAGCGCTGGGAAACAAAAGATTTAGTAACTTGTGGCCGACTCCCATGGTTCTGAAAGAAATACTCGTGACCGACTCCTGAAAGAATTAGTCGAGGGAGACTCATCACTTATCCCACCTGTTTAAGTTTTTTGCATGCTACAATCAATCCAGAATCGTTATTTTAAAACAACTAAATATAATCGCTATGCAACAAATCAAAAAAAGACCTTCTTTCGCGAAGATCCAAGAATTTGGAGCTGCGATAAGAAAAATAGAAAAAGATTACTTCAAAGAGGGAACTACACAAGAGATTGCAAAAACAGGAGACTGGAGGCTTTGGCACAAGGCAATTATATTGCCAGTAGTGTTTGTCATTATATATTCAACTCTTGTTTTTTTTGGCTATCAAAATTGGCTGGGTATTATATTGTGTGTCCTACTTGGAATTACAGCCGCCGCAATCGGTTTTAATATTGGTCACGACGCTAATCATGGTTCGTTTTCAGAAAATGAAACTATAAACAAACCTGCAAAACTATCATTCAATTTTTTGGGTGTAGTCTCTTTATTTTGGAGGTTTAAGCACAATACTCTTCACCATACCTATACCAATTTAGTAGGCTTAGATGAGGATGTATCTGGTGGTCCAGGCTTAAGAATGCACAATGTTCAACCATGGAAACCTATAAACAGACTACAACCTTTTTATTGTTGGTTCCTTTACGGAATGCTTTATATTGGTTGGGTTTGGATCAATGATTTTCAAAAATATTACCAAGGACACATCGAAGGTCATAAAATCAAAATGACAAAAAATGATCGACTGGTTTTCTGGGCAACAAAAAGCTCCCACCTTATTTTTTTATGCATTTTGCCAAGTATTATGGTTGGCTGGGAACAATGGCTTATTGGTTACTTCATCTATGCATTTTCTGTTGGACTTTTTATAGCCGTAGTGTTTCAGATGGCGCATATTGTTGAGAAAGTAGAACAACCAACAATATCTGTAGCAACCCAAGAAGAGTGGATTGTCCACGAGATAGCAACAACAGCAAATTTTGCTATAGATAATAAGATTTTAAGTTGGTTCGTTGGTGGTCTTAATTTCCAAATAGAACATCACTTGTTTCCAAAGGTGAGCCATATCTATTATAGAGACCTTAGCTACAAAGTTATAGAAGTTTGTAAAAGGTTTGGTGTTGAATATCATGTATACCCAACATTTTGGTCTGTTTTCAGATCACATATTAGAAAAATGATCTATTTGTCTAAAAAGCCGTAACAAATTTACACAAAAAAATAAATCCCGCTCAGGTAGCGGGATTTTTATATTATGCAGCAACATCTTCTTTTTTTGAAAAATCTTCCATTGAAAGATAATCTAATTTCTCGTATTTTTTAACATTCCATTCTCCGTTAAAATGAGGAGACTGGCCTTCTGTGGCCACTACCAGGAAAACAACTTCCGATGCCATTTCTCTGGTTATTGGTTCAACGTATGATTTGACCATATGACCTTTGAGCCCGATCAGGCATGTGTGGGTTACTCCAATCTTCTTTGCTTCCTTGGCAATTTTATCCGGGGACAAATTATTGGCAAGAAATGTAATCTGATCCTTTGCTACTACCAGGTTTGATCTTTGGAATGATGCAATAATTTGTGCGTTGAGGATTGGGCCAAGCTGGTTAAGTTTTCCAATGACGAGAACTTTTCTTTTCATAAATAACAATTTGTTTTAAAAATTTGGTTTCCGAACATCATATCGCACTAAGCCATTTAGTCAAGCCTCCCCACTTAAAATTGGTGGGGAGGTCAAGCAAAAAGCCCCTGGAGGGGGCTCTTTGTTATCATTTCCCGGTACCGAGATATGACTATCTTACTGCGTCCTTGAGTGCTTTTGCGGCGCGGAATCGAGGAACACGAGCTGCTGCTACCTTTACTGGTTCACCAGTTTTAGGGTTGCGAGCCATACGTGCCGCTCGGGTCTTCACAGAGAAGATACCAAGACCAGCGATAGAAACTTCATCGCCCTTCTTGAGAGTCTTTGTGATCTCTGAGATAAGACTTTCCACGACTTCCTCAGCCTGTACTTTTGTACCGCCGATTTTGCCGTGTACGAGTTCAACAAGTGCTTGTTTGTTCATAGTTATTATTGGGTTAATCCCTTACAGGATTACTTCTGATAATCTCGTCAGAGCGCGGAAGCTGATGCTTTACGCTAACATCATTATATAGCAAGGGTTTTTTGATGCAAAATTGACATAAAGGTTTAAGTAGTGTATAATTATACCGAACTAAATCCAAATTTCCGATGATTACTGTACCTTTGATCCTTGTAAATTTCTTTTGTGCTGTGGTAATAGTTTCACTGTTACCGGTTGCGGTTTCTTTTTATAGAGAAACTAGAAGAAATAAAAAAAATGTTTAAGAAAAACCCCCACAACTTTGTGGGGGTTTAGTCATTTTATTTTTTATTCTTTGGAATATTTTTCCAATCACCCTTGGCGTAAGTGTCGCCCGCTGGATTTCTTGATTGAATTATTTTTTTATCGATAGATGTCATATAACCTAGATTTTCTGTTGATAGTAGTTTTCCAGTCTCTTGTTGTCTTGTGTTCAAATATGCTTCAGCGAAGAAACTTTTGCTAGTATATTTACCAGGAATACCGTCAACAACAGATAATTCTTTCATAAAGAAATCCAAATTTTCATCCTTAGTTACCCATCTACTTTTCATTTCACCTGTTTTAGGATCTTTGTATGTAAGCTGAGCTTTTTTATCTCTAAGTTGTTTAATTAAAGTTTCTCTGTACATCTTAAGTTGTGTTTGAACAAGTATAACTGTTTCAGGGGTAGCGGTAAGAATAGCTCCAGGGTGTTCGTCTATGTATTTCTTGAGTATAGCCATACCTTTTCCATTATGGTCGAGACTTTCATCCCCACTCAATCCCTGCTCCTTTAGCCAATAATGATAGTCATTCCAGTCCGCACATAGTTTTTGTTTAACTACTTCATTATTATTGTACTTAGTCTCAAGAGTGCTAGAAACTTTTTCTATTTTATTTTTTGTAGAGTCATTTAAATTACCCATCTCAGCTTTTGCTGTAGTTGACGCTCCAAACCCAAGAAGTGCCGCAAATCCCATAGCTACATTTCTTATTTTACTTCTAGGTCTTGGTTGTATTGCTACAACAGGAGCCTCATATTTCTCGATAGTATTGTTTCTCTCGTAAGCTATTTCACCTAGTGTTTCATTTGTTGTACCAGTCTCACCTGATCTAAATTGAATCTCAGCAGTAAGATTTTGAATATCTTCTTGTGTTTTTGGATCAATCTCGTATTTTTCTGATTTTGGAAAATGAACAGAGGTAGTTCTTTGCTCGGCAATTCCTTCATTGCTAACTTCACTCGCTTCTTCTACTGGTGGGATTTTTTCTGTCATATGACTCAATAATAGCACAAAATCAAAAAGCTGACCGGAGCCAGCTTTTTGATTTATCTTTGGTATCTTGCCATGATTTCGGCTTCGACTTCTTCACGAGGGCGGCCAAACTTCAGATATGAGAGCTCTTTGATCTTGTCGACAATCTCCGGGTTACCTTTTGGAGGGTAAGGAGATTTAGAATTGAAGGCTTTGACTGGGACACCGTTTACTAGCATTTTGACATAGCAGGTTAGATTTTCTTGTTTGATGATGTCGTCTGGGGTAAATGTTGGGGCAAGTTGCTTTTCAAACATTACAGCGTTTTCAGGGCTAACTCGGTGGATGAACATTGAACCTACGTTTCCGAATACTGCATTTTTGATGCCCTCATCTAGTTGTTCGATAAACTGGTGGGCAACATTTAGCGAGAGTCGGTATTTACGGGCCTCAGATAAAATAGTAGAGATAGAATCAGTAGTTACGTTTTGGAATTCATCGATATATAGGTAGAAATCGTTTACATCTGATTTACCAACAATATCTACACGAGAGAGGGCAGCCATGGTGATCTTGCCGACGAGTAGAAGTCCAATAAGGTTTGAGTTTATATCACCCAAACGACCTTTTGAAAGATTTACTAAGAGGATTTTCTTTTTATCCATGATTTCACGGAAGTTTAGAACACTATGTTGTTGAGCAATAACTGGGCGCATGATGTCGTTGGAAACGAATGGGTCAAACTTGTTGGTGATATATGGTACGAAGTTAGCCAGAGACGCTTCACCGGTTGTTTTTTCAGCATTTTGCCAGAACTGTTTGATGATCGGATTTTTGCATTTTTCAAGCTTCATATCTCTAAAAGCTTTATCAGAGAGGACGCGACTAATTTCCAGAAGAGTAGAACCACTATCTGGATCTTCCATGATCAGTCCGGCAGAGTTACGGAAGTATTGCTCAAAGGCTGGACCTCCGGCAGTTTTCATATCAAAGAGTTTGTTGAAGATACCCAGGAGTTCATTGATAACAAATATTTTTTGCTCTGGATAGTTTACATCGTATTCGAGCATGTTTAATCCCATCGGACGAGCGGTATAAGCTGGGTCAAAATAAATAACATCATCAATGCGTTCAGGGGGAATGTTGGCAAGAATTTTTTCTATATCAGAGCCGTGTGGGTCTATAAAACAACAACCATCACCGTTTTGAATATCTTGAATAATCATGTTGAGTAACATAACAGTTTTACCAGTACCAGTTTGTCCAATGACATAACTGTGGCGCACTCGATCTTCTTTGGCAAAAACTATATCGGTAGTCTGGCCTTTATAAGTGTTAGTTCCTATGATTATGCCACCACTGTTTGGGAATATCGGCGCAGGAGCACTAGTTGCGGAGCTTTCTTTGAGTTCGTGAGGGTTGGTAAGGCCTGTTGGGAAGTGGACAAGTGAAGAGGCTTCGTTTAGTGAGAGCTCCAGAGGTTTTGAGCTTTGCTCTCTGAATGAAAAAGCCTGGCAAGTCTCAATGAGTTCTTTGCCTTTAGACTCTTGCCACTCAATAGAGTTGCCACCGATATAAGAGTATTGCCCAAATGGAGCCTCAATAGATTCTCGGATATGTTTAGCACGCTCTGGTGTCGTGGCCGAAGTTACGATACGGAGTGTAGCCTGAATTATTCGAGAATCGTTCTTCTTTTTTAGGAGCTCTATGCCTGTGGTATCTATTTTCTTTTCTTCTTCTGGTTTTTCCTCTTTAGCTTTGGAGAATAAACTAAAAGCTTCTTTAGCCAATCCTCCTAGAACTCCTTCCATAGCACTCTTGTATAAGTCTTTGACAGTCGCCCCTCCTTTTTGGGCATCTAAGAGTATCTGGTTGTTACGCTCAGCGATACGCTTTTGACCCTCAGAGAGAACTAGCTGAACAGCACAACCTTCACCACTTTGAGCTATTTGAGAAAGGGCTCCGATAATCCCTACAAAAGGGTCATTCTCAAAGTCATTGTATGTCTTGAGTGGATTGAAAGATTCTTCTTTGAGTTTGGCAGTGCTAGCTGAAAATGAGTGAGCTTCTGATGAAAATATATTGAAGTCATCAACCGCTTCTTCGACAATAGCTCCTGGGAAAAATGCATAAACTAATTTACCAAATCCGTCAGTTATATTTTTTGGCACGGCGACATAAACCATAATATCTTTAGTGCTATGTTCGACTGCTAGCTCAATGGATACTGTGTTGTTAAGCCCTGTTAAAGAAACCAAGCTAGTGTAGAGTTGACCCATACCAGCGACCTTCTTTTTGAAGTCATCCTCCTTTTTGTCAGCCTGTAGATCGGTGGGTAAGACAATAGTAAAAAGTGTGTGGCTGAGATCTCTGTGTAAGTTTTCACTATCTTTAAGTCCAGGAATAGCGCCAATAGTGTGTAGATATTGAACTAGAAAACGATGAAAGTCGTCTTCTAGGTGTGGGTCACCGAGTTTTTTTACAATATCTAGAGTATTCTTGATACCTTTGTCGAGCATCAAGGCAAATAGTTCTTCTATTTTCTCATCATGACTCTCTGGTTTGAGACGCAGTGTTAAATGCTCAGCTTGATGCTCTGGCATAACGCGGGTTTCATGGAGAAAGTCTTGAGCAGCGACATTGGCATAGTTTTCAAGTGTTGCTCGAGTAGCTGACTCCAAAGTAGTCCCTGGTCTCTCTTGAAGGATATAAGCTTTTTGAGATTCACTTGTAATATGAGCAATTTCTTGCTCTTGCGTAGAAAAAGTTTCTTTAGGTGCGAACATGCTTGTATTATACGTCACAAATAAAAAAAGCCGAACCTGTATTAAACAGATTCGGCGTGTACTTAAATAATCATATGTATTATTCCCAATTTCTTAGCCTCCAATGAGTTAATTTTTTTTGACGCATTAGCCAGGTCATAAATTGAGTCAATAGAAAGATTAAATTGGTCAGCCATTAATTCAAAGGAAGACCTTTCTCCTTCGAGTATTTGTTGTTCTGTAACATATAATTTTCCTCTTGTTGCTCTGTGAAAAAAGAACGTATTGAGGCTGTTATTTGAAACACGTGTACTTCCGCAAGCAAATATTGGTAAACCTGCAGAGGAAATAAATTTGTTGTTTATTGTTACAATTTTTGTATTTTTACTGACAAGTATCTGTACCAGATCAACAAAACGAGAGGCCTCCCCCAAGTCACCACCAGTAGTTTCCATTGTTAAATATAGAATTTCCGGCGGGTACATTGAGATGAAAAAATCTTCGTTCTTAAATCTGTTAGAAATACTTTCATCGACTCTTCCCTTGATTTTAAAAAGAGCTCCTACTTTTTCTGCTACCATGATTGACTTTTTTGTGGTTCGGTAGTATGATACAATATATTACAAATTAAGTCAAGCAATATAAATTATTATGGAAAGAGCCCCACAAAATGAATTAAATGAAAAAGAAATGGCAATGTATAACAATTTTGTTATTAGTCATCCAAACACTTCACCTGAAGCTTTTGCTAAAATGAGAAAATTTGCTCTTAGTCAAGCTGATGCAGGATTGCACGACTTCTTCTCTGTAAGTGGTGTGATCATGGAAGAAATGCCAACCGCTGAAGAAATGAAAGAAAGCAAATAATCAAAAAACCCGTCAATTGGCGGGTTTTTTTGTTATACTCAACTTATGCCAGAACCAAAACTAGATGAATTAACTCAGCCACTTGAACAACCAGAGTCGGTAAAAAATAATCCACTTACTTTTATCAAAGGAGGTTTGTTGGAAACAGAAGATCAGACACTTAAAGAGTTCACACCAGAGGATATTGTATTGTTGACCAAGCAAGTAAAAGAGATAAAGACTGATCTACATGTTTTTGCTGAAGCTCTACAGAAAGTAGAGAAAAGTGAGCAGGCATACCCCGGTGTTCCATTTCTTACTGTGTCTGAAAAAGTAACTCTCAACAATGAAGATTATCAAGATTTAAATAGAGGAGAAAGGGGAGAGTTAGATATGTCTGTTGACCGTGTTTCTATATTGGTAAATAGAAAAAATTATGAAGTACTCAATAGGTACCTAAAAAGATTAGAGTCTTTGTTGTCGGATAGTTCTATTACCGGGCGTAATCAATAACTCTAGTTTCTCGAATGATAGTAACCTTTATTTGTCCTGGATAACGTAGGTCGCGTTCGATATTCAGAGCGATATTACGTGCTAGTGCTTTGGCTTCTAGGTCTGAAATAGCTTCTGGAGTTACAAAGATACGGACTTCTCGTCCAGCTTGTAAGACATATGCTTTTTCAACTCCATCAAAACTGTTGGCTAATGCTTCGAGCTCTTGTAGACGTTTGAGATACATTTCAGCAGTATCACGTCGTGCTCCAGGTCTTGAACCAGATATCATATCAGCTGTTTGGACAATGACGGCTTCGAGAGATTCGTGTGGGCAATCATCGTGGTGACTTTTCATAGCAGTGATGATTCTCTCATCAGTGCCAAAACGTCGGAGCATTTTTACACCTATTTCTATATGGGTACCTTCAAATTCATGGTCGAGGGCTTTGCCGATATCATGGACAAGCGCACCGGCTTTGGCGATGTAGGCATCGGCTCCGAGTTCAGTGGCGAGCATACCAGCGACGTGCGCCATTTCTATAGAGTGTTGTAAAACATTTTGGCCGTAACTACTTCTATAATGAAGGCGACCTAGAACTGCAACAACTCGAGGATCAAGGTTGAAAATACCACATTCATAAACTGCGGCCCCTCCTTTTTCTTTCATGATTTCCTGAATATTATTTTTGGCAGTTTCGAGTTCTTCCTCAATACGTGCCGGTTGGATGCGTCCGTCTTTGACTAAGACTTCAAGTGCTGAAGTGGCAATAGCCCGGCGAACCGGATCAAAACAAGAGACAACTATGAAACCAGGGGATTCATCTATCAAAAGTTCTACGCCAGCTACACGCTCAAAGACTCGGATGTTACGCCCTTCTTTACCAATAACTTTTCCTTTGACTTCATCATTGGGAATGGCAACACTAGCAGTAGTTAGGGCGTTGGTAGTTGGGACAGATAAACGTTGGATAGCGGTCATCAATATTTCTTTGGCTCGTTCTTTGAGTGTTTCATTCATGCCATGTTCGAGTTTCACACTGCGAACCGCCAAGTCTTCTTCGAATTGTTTTTGGGTATCAATGATGAGAGCATTTCTAGCATCTTCTTGTGAAAAACCAGAAAGAGCTTCAAGAGACTTTACTCTCTCACCAAGGAGTGCCTGTGCTTGATTAACATATGTTTCTGCGCTTAGAAGTTTCTGTTCTATAGAGTTGGCTCGAAGGTCAAGATCACTTTGACGTAAGTCGAGCAATGTCTCTTTTTTTATCAAACGATCTTCGGTAATTTTAAAATCGTGATCTTTTTGTTTTCCAAGATCTTTAGCCTCATCAATAATTTTTTGCGCTTGCTCTTTGGCGTGCATCAAGCGCTCTCCAACTGCTAGTTCAAGAGAGTTTTTTCTTAGGATAAATATAACAGCTCTTATACTATAACCAATAATCCCTCCGGCTAAGAGCATACCGACGGCGAGTAGAAAGGGGTTCATCCCATTAGAAACAGATAGCGAATGTTTCGCAATCTATTTTTGTTAAGCTTTTAATTAATAGTTTTTTTTGTCTCATATATTTATTTCTAACGGGACAGGTAAAACTAGTTTATACCAGGATTTTTGGTAATAACCGCGTCGATAAGTCCATACTTTTTGGCTTCTTCAGGGGAGAGATAAAAATCTCGATCTGTTTCTTTTTCAACTTTGGCAAGAGATTGTCCGCTATGTTTAGAGATTAATTCGTTCAGAAGTTTTTTTGATTTTAAAATTTCTCTTGCTTGAATTTCGATATCACTGGCTTGACCCTGTGCCCCGCCCCAAGGTTGATGAATCATGATACGAGAATGGGGAAGAGAAAATCTTTTACCTTTTGCTCCACCCAAAAGAAGCATGGCCCCCATAGAAGCGGCAAGCCCAACACAGATAGTACTTACTTGAGGTTTGATAAATTGCATGGTGTCATAAATCGCAAGCCCAGCAACAACTGACCCTCCAGGAGAATTTATATAAAGATAAATATCTTTCTTAGAATCTTCGTTGGCTAAAAATAAAAGTTGAGCAATAACTAAGTTCGCAGTGTGATCAGTGACTTCGTCATTGAGAAAGACTATTCGATCCTTGAGTAGTCGTGAATAAATATCGTACGCGCGCTCACCAGCAGTGGTTTTTTCAATAACGGTTGGTATTAACATAAAGAATAATTAGTAAGGAGTAATGAATAATAAAAAGAGGAAATACTGGTGAAATCAGACTATCGGTATAGGAGTACTATACGGTATTTTAGCCGAAAAGCCAAAATAGATTGACGGAAACTCAATTGGTGGTATAGTTTAGAAAACAAAATTTATGTACAATACAACTGATGAGCACGTAGATCACTTGTCTAAATTACAACAAGTCGATATAGACAAAACCTTTTATGAGAAAATTGAAAAGCTCAGAAAAGGTTTTAAAAAAGTAATAAAATTGTCAACAAGCTTATTGCTTCGGAGTAATAAACTTGTTGATGGGTCTAAACCCTACACTTTTGGATGTATAGATTAATTTTTTGTAAAAAGCCCCTGTTATAGACAGGGGCTTTTTTTATTGAGACTCAAGCATTCCTAGAATGCGTTCGTTGACGAGGATCATATCAGCGTAGGCCTTGGTCCGAGCGAGGTCTGCTCCTGGGTATTGAGCCATAAGTTTCTCTGCTTCCTTGTCGATATCTTCATCAGATATTTTAAGTTCCATATCTTTGGCGATAGCATTGATAACCATTTGGAAACGCGCACGACGCTCGGCTTCGCCTTTAAATTCTTCAGCAATATCTGCGCGAGTTTTATTTACTTGTTTTAAATAAGCATCAAACTCCATACCACTTCTAGTTACATCACTTTCTATTTGAGCAATCATTTTATCTTGTTCTGATTGTAAAATTATAGCCGGAACATCAAATTTACTTTCAGCAATAATACTATCCATGATGGTGATACGACGTTTATCATTTTCATTTTGATCTTTTTCACGTAAGACATTTTCTTTGATCTTGGCACGCATTTCAGAGAGGTCTTTAAAAGGTCCGAAAGATTTGGCAAAATCATCATTTACTTCTGGAAGTTCTTCAGTATGTTCGTGTTTATCAGTTTCACTGTGGACGTGACCGTAAGCTCTCATTTGTCGCAGGTCTTCAATAACTTTATTTATCTCTTCTTCGTTGGTTGAAACTTCTGCTATAGCAGGGGACTCTTTGGCAACCTTTTTATAATCAGGAAGTTTGATCTCTGGTAGAACAGCGGTAGTGAGAGTAAAGCCAAGGGCATTACTTCGAGCCATTTTGGTAATAGATAGTGCAGGGCGACCAATAGCGTCAATCTTTTTTTCTTCTAAAATAGTTGGATAGAGTTCTTGGATTGCCATTTCAGCCATATCAGAGAGTAGGAGTTCGTCGCCAATTTGTT
>JANNRS010000019.1:0-22181 GCA_031401615.1 Minisyncoccota bacterium
CATTCGCGACGGGCCTTGCGACCAAAGTGCTAGGCGACAATCTCGTGACCCAATTCTTTGGCTTCTTCCACTTCCCTTTTGGCTTGCCTCTCGAGCTTGTGGGGGTCTCTGAACCGTTCTAGGACTCTGGCCAGACAAGCGGCCAGAACCGTGACACCAACCACAGCCCAGGAGACAATATAGACACCTGATAATAAGCGCATTATCACCCCCAGGTTAAGGTACGTTTAATGTAATATACCATATTTACTAGACATTTGTCAAGATATATCGTAAAGTATTCTAAGCTGTTTTTCTTTCCAGAACTTTTCTAACGCCATTTTTTATAGAATTTTTACCCATACCATAATGCTCTATGAGCTCATCGGGGGTGCCTGATTGGCCAAATTTATCCCCCACTCCGATAAATTCCATTGGCACGGGATAATTTTGCGCAAGAATTTCAGCCACAGTAGAACCCATACCGCCAGCAATTTGGTGTTCTTCAACAGTAACTACAGCTTTGGTTTCTTTTGCTAGCGCTATTAACAAATCAGTGTCAATCGGTTTGATAGTATGAATATTGGCCACGATTATTTTTATACCTTTCTTTTCAAAATCTTTGGCGACACGCAGTGTGTTCGCCACTAGTCCGCCAGTGGCAATGATAGCTACATGGGCAATACCTTCTGGTCTAAAAAGTATTTGACCTTTCCCTATTTCAAAAGGTGTATCTTCCGAAGTGATGATCGGTGTCTTTTCTCGCGCTAAACGTAGATAAGCAATGCGAGGATTGTCAGAGAGAGCAATAGTGGCTTTCTTGGCTTGGATGGCATCACAAGGCGAAATAACTGCCACCCGAGGGATAACACGCATCAGGGCAATATCCTCTATAGCTTGGTGGGTTCCACCATCAGGGCCAACAGAAATACCAGCGTGGGAACCAACAATCACGGCTGGACGGTCGTTATAGGCAATAGTAGTACGGATTTGTTCCCAGTTACGCCCTGGAGAGAACATGGCGTAAGAACTCAAAAATGGATACTTCCCCATTGCACTCATACCAGAAGCAACAGTTGCTAAGTTTTGCTCTGCTACACCTATCTCAACAAATCTTTCTGGGAATTTATTTTTAAAACCTAACATCTGTGTACTTTCAGTAAGATCAGCACAAAGAGCCACCACGCTCTTGTTACTATCCCCTGCCAATACCAAACCTTCACCAAAGCCTTTACGAATTGGGACTTGTTCAACATCATCGTTGAAAATTTTATTATTTAGTTTTAAATCAGGATTTAACATAGTCTTATTTTACTACAGGATTAATTTTCTTATATTTAAAATATTTTCGTAATTGCACAAGCCCTGAAATTATGAAAGTAATTGATGTCCCGAGAAGAATAAATGGCAAAATAAGCGTTAAGGTTAAAGTTGATAGGAAATAGCCTATATCTTGACCATCCCCGAGAGGCTGTCTTCCATTCATCAAAAAATTCTCAATGAAAGATAACTTAGCCAATATAAGAACTCCTAAAATTATAAACACTGCCGCTTTAAGTAAATTTTTTTTCATATTATTTAGTTGTCACTTATAAATTGAAAACGTTGGATAATATTACTTTCATGATTTACTGATTCGGTAAATCTGCCTACCGACTGAGTAAACGGCTGTGTATCATCTACTCTCTGATAAACAACCATATCTACAGCATCCCCCTCTTCGACATTTTTGGTGAGCATAAGGATTTTATACATCCCTCCTCTGTAATGTTTCCATATTTGACCTGGTTTTAATTCAAAATTTTCCATATTAATTATGCTCACTCTTAATCTTCCCTCCTAGTGTTCGAAGTTCATCGAGTGCCATATTCGCTTCTTCTTTGTTTGGAGCTTTACCATGCCACTCAAATTTCTTTTCAAACTCTCGGACACCTTTCCCGGGAATAGTTCTAGCGATTATAACCGATGGTTTTTCAAATACCGCTTTGGCTTTGTGCACCGCATCAATGATTTCTTCTATATTGTGTCCATCTACTTCCTGAACATGCCAACCAAATGCTTCCCATTTTTCTCCTAGGTTTCCAAGTGGCATAACATCTTCTGTATAGCCATCTATCTGAATATTGTTACGATCAATAATTGCTACCAGATTATTTAATTTTTCCTTACTTCCAAGCATGATAGCTTCCCAAGTGTTACCTTCATCATGTTCACCATCAGAAAGTAGCGCATAAATATATTTTGAGCTTGGCATACCAGCACTGTCCATGCGATCAGCTATAGCCATACCCACAGCTTGTGAAAGCCCTGAGCCAAGTGGACCTGAAGAATTCTCAAGCATTGGAAGCCACTCGCGATGAGGATGCCCTTGTAGACGCGAGCCGAACTTTCTTAGTGCCTTAAGTTCTTCTAACGGAAAATACCCGACGTGCGCCATGGTGGCATAAAGGACTGGATTGATATGGCCATTTGAAAGAACTACTCTATCACGCTCTGACCAAGAAGGATTTGCTGGGTCATGGCGAAGTAAATCAAAATAAAGTGCAGTAAATACATCGGCCATACCGAGTGGTCCAGCTGTGTGCCCACTTCCCGCTTCTAAAATCATTGAAATAATGCTTTCGCGAATTTCATTGGCCTTCAGTGCAAGTTCCCGAATTGTGTATGTACCAATTTTCATTTTTTATGTTTAATTTATTACGCACTAACACTAGCTTGTAACCTCTCTATTGTACCGTGAGGATCAACACTTTGGAATATGGCTGAGCCGACAACAAGTCGTGTCGCTCCAGCAGCGATAAGTGCAGGGATATCGCCTTCTTTGACTCCACCATCTACACTGATACGAACTTTGTCACCATAAAGGTCAAATAACTTCTTGACCATAACAACAGCTTTGTCACTAAAAGACTGCCCTTGTACACCGATATGTTCAATACCCATACATTGAATACGTCGTAAGTATGGCACTAAAGGTGCAATCTCTACTGGGTCATCATCAAGTTCAATAGCAATACCAAAAGATATCATTTGGAGGGTAATCTCTGGCAAACTATCAAAATATGTGATCAAGGCTTCAACAGAAATACTTTTCTTATGGAAAATGATCTTTGACGGACCGAGGGCGATAAAAGTATCCATCTGGGAAAGAGGGTCTTCTATCATTAAATCAAATTCATAGTTGATACTATCCCAAAATGGTAAACCTATCTTTTCAGAGACAATGTCATCTTTTTTTTGAATATCTTTACCGTTGAACCACCACGTTTTACTCTCTACATACTTCCCGTCACAAAAATCTATCTGAATTTTTGGCGCAATAGCATGCACCATGTCAACTCCTTGTTCTATCTCTCTATATGTTTGTGGCAATATCGCCGGTATTATTTCTATCATTTTTAAAACTTTTCTAGACGTCTAATATGTCTCTCCTCGTGTGAAAATTCTACCCCAAGCCAAAAGTCCACCGCTTCTATTACTTGATCCTCTGTCATAAAACGAGCACCAATAGAGAGTATATTAGCATTGTTGTGTAAGCGAGAAAATGTCAAAATATCTTTGTCTCCCCCATAATAAACAACAGCGCGAGCTCCAACTATACGGTTAGCGCACATGGCCTCACCTTCTCCAGAACCACCAAAGACGATTCCGCGACTCTCGACATCACTAGCTACTGCCTTGGCAAAAGGAGTCACAAAATCTGGATAGTCATCATTTTCATCGAGTTTGGTGTCACCGTGGTCAATAACTTCATAATTGTGCTCAAACAAGTGTGCCTTCAAAGACTCTTTATGTTCAAAACCTGCATGATCTGTGGCTAAATGTATTTTCATATTATTTAAGTGGTACTACAACAGAAAGCTCAATAGTTTCATTGGCAAATGTTTGGTTAATACCAAAATCCTTAAGATTAAGATTAAAAGTTGCAGTAAAACTATTTGCACTACTTTTTACAGGGAATGTTACTGTCTTTGTCACGCCATGAATAGTAAAAAGTCCTGAAGCTTCAGCTCCCTGAGCGTCTAACCCTACAAGAGAATTTAACTTGAATGTTGCATTTGGGTATTTTGCTACATCAAAAAATGCATCGGTCTTGAGGTGTTTTGTAACACCTTCTGTGTCAGTAGTTAGACTATCTACATCTACTATTACTGTTCCTGACAAATCACCCTTTGCATCAAAGGACAATTTCGAATTAATACCAGAGAATGATCCATTGTGCAGTTTGCCTGGACCGAAACCTTTGAAAGATACCTTTACGTTTGCATTATCTACTGTCTTACCAGATGTAGTAGACGGCTTCGAAAAAGTAGTATCATTAGGAGTTTTTGAAGATTCTGCGACCGTAGTATCAGAAACTATAGCTTGTGGCACACTTGTATCCGGCTTTGTTTGTATGGCCTGCCAACCAAAGTACCCAAGACCTGCTATTACGATAATTATAAGAATTGTTTTCATATTTTTATTTTACCATCTTATTTTTAATAATCTCCCATAACGACACAAACTGTGTATTACATGGACATGGTCCGGCAATATTACAGATACAGTTAGGTTTAGATAATGGACGGCTAAATATTGGCGCAAATAATATAATTGCTAATAAAACAATAATTAATGACCAAATAAGCTTTTTCATATTATTTATATTGACCTAAGTATAATAACAAATTCCCCACGAGACTACTATCACAGGGTCTGTCTTGTAGAAATTAACATAATCTGTTCTATTAAAAATTGCAGATTTTAAGGTTCTAGTTGCTAAAGTACGACAAGTAGGTATCCCTGAAATTCTCCATGAAATAGTAGGAACAATTGGTACAAACCAAGCAATTAGTATAAATACCAGAACTATGCTAATTTTTTTCATATTACTTAATTGTATTCCCTGTTTTAATAACGTGATCAACAAGGGTATGTGTGTACCCCATTTCATTATCGTACCATGCCATGACTTTGACCAAATCTCCGCCGACAACTCGAGTCATCTCCAGATCAGCAATAGACGCATGGCTTTCTCCTAAAATATCACTCGATACCAATGGTTCAGTTGTGACCGCAAAGAGCTTTGACCATTTTGGATCAGCTGCCGCTTTGGTCAAAATAGCATTTACTTCTTCTGCTGTAGTTTTCCGCATTGAGATAAAAGTAATATCAACTATTGATCCAGCTGGTACTGGTACTCTAACAGAGATACCATCAAAGAGCCCTTCGAGTTTTGGAAATGCCTTGGTCACTGCAATAGCTGCTCCTGTTGAGCTAGGCACGATGTTCTGCGCCGCTGCTCGCCCTTCACGCAAATCTTTCTTGCTTGGTCCATCAACTAAAGCTTGCGAGGCGGTATAACCATGGACAGTATTTAGAAGAGCCTTGTCAATACCTAAGTATTCATCCAAAATCGCAATCAACGGCGAAGCGGCATTGGTAGTACAAGAAGCGTTCGAAGTGATCTCACAAGTACCAAATTTGTCTTCATTTATTCCTAGAAGAATAGTTTCTCCTGGCACAGAACCATCTGACCCCTTAGCTGGGGCGGATATCACGACACGCTTGGCCCCGTTATCGATATGGAACTTGGCTTTATCATAGGCAGTAAAGAGTCCTGTAGATTCAACGACAACATCTACCTCAAGTGCCTTCCATGGCAGTTTGGTAGTATCTTTTTCTGAAATAAATTTAATTATTTTACCGTCAATAACAAGATCTGTACCCCAAACTTCGACTTTATGTCCCCAGTTGCGATAGACAGTATCATGACGCAAAA
Source organism: Minisyncoccota bacterium (assembly GCA_031401615.1). Classification (GTDB taxonomy): domain Bacteria; phylum Patescibacteriota; class Minisyncoccia; order Phycocordibacterales; family UBA9973; genus UBA4124. The sequence goes on from JANNRS010000019.1 coordinate 5,744, forward strand.
GATAAGCTAAAGATTCAATAGATCCTAGATCATTTATCGCGACTATTTCTATCTCCGATCTTTCCCAAGCGATTTTCAAAAATGCTCGACCGATGCGTCCGAAACCATTTATTGCTACTTTCAGTTTTCTCATGGAAATATTATATCATTAACTAGAGAGTTCTTCTTTAAACAATTTTGCAGCTGTTTGTGGATTGGCACTACCTTTGGTTTCTTTCATCATCAAACCAACAAGAGCTTGGAGAATTGATTCTTTTCCTCCTTTATATTGAGCTACCAACTCCTCTTGCTGCGAGATAATTTTCTTAACCACAATTCGGAGTGACTCTTCATCATTTTGTTGTAGCAAACCTTTTTCTTCAGCAAGTTTTTTCGGGTCTTGGTCAGACTCTACTAATATAGCTAAAATATCTTTAGCTCCTCTAGAAGTAATCTCCTTGTTTGAAACCATACCTATCAGGGTTGCAAAGTTCTCAGGGGAAGGCATAAAAGCATTAATATCTTTTTTTAACAGACCAAGCATATCAGAGAGTATATAATTTGAAGCTGTTTTTATTTGTTCAGGTGAATTCAATAATCTTACAGTTTTTTCAAACCATTCTGAAAGATCTTTATCTTGAACATATACCTCAGTTTCTTCTTCTTTCAGGCCAAATTCTTTTTGATATCGTTCCCGCTTTTGCCATGGTAGCTCAGGGAGATCTTCTTTTAATTTAGGAATATCAAAAAGCTCGCTGAGCATAAATTTTGGAATATCTGGGTCAGGGAAATAACGGTAATCATTGGCATTTTCTTTGGAACGTTGTGAAAAGGTAGTCTGCTTGGCTTCATCCCAACCACGAGTCTCTTGGACTATTTCATCTTGTCTTTCTGCTTCATAGAGAGCCTGCATCCGAGCTAGTTCATACTCAATAGCTTTTTCAACACTCTTAAATGAGTTCAGATTTTTGACTTCAACCTTTGTCCCAAAATTATTTGGATCATCTGAAATTGAAATGTTTGGCTCAACACGCATTTCCCCTTTTTCCATATTGGCTTCTGACACACCGAGAGTTCGAAGGAGCAGTTGCAACTCACGAGCAAAGTTCCCAGCATCTTTAGCACTATGAATCACAGGTTCAGTCACCATCTCCATCAGTGGCACCCCAGCACGATTGAAATCAACAAGTGTAAAGTCCCCTCTGTCATGTTTTGATAGACCAGTGTCTTCTTCGAGATGAATACGAGTAATAGCAAAACCACTCAGTGTCCCACCTGAGACTATCGGGTACTTGTACTGTGAGATCTGGTAACCTTTTGGAATGTCTGGGTAAAAGTAGTTCTTCCTATCGAATTCTGTGAAATCGGCAATATTTGAGCCAAGCGCCAATCCAACCTTGACAACGTTTTCAATAGCTTTTTTGTTTGGAGACGGCAATGTTCCAGGGTGCCCCATACAAATAGGGCAAATGTTAGTGTTCTGAACCAGCTCGTCTGGGTCGTTTTTACAACCGCAAAACATCTTTGAGGCAGTATTGAGCTCAGCGTGAATTTCCAGCCCAATGATAGGATAATAGGTCTTTGGCATAAGGAAAGTATACAGTAATTGGCTATTTCAACAAATTGTATTGACTAAATACCTTAAAGTAGTACTATTAAACAAAACAACTAACCATGTCCAAAAATCGCTTATGGATTTATGGGTTGATTAGTCCTTCTGCAGTAAATTCTGCAATGGCCAACCCAAACAGTGACCCATCGCATTCAATTGAAATGGCAACTATCACCACGGTAGGAGCCCAATCAAACTGCAAGGGCCACCAAAAAAACCTTAACGGGTACGACAACCAAAAAGAGAAACACTCTCGACTTGGTCTTTCGTAACCAAAGTAACTAACTTCAAAAGATTGCCCCGCATGTTGTGCGGGGTTATTTATTTTCTTGAGACCAATAGTATAATACTTTGGAAGATTGACATTGATATTGTAGGTTATAGAATGGAGAAAAATTCTTGTTATGAAAAAAATATTCTGTTTAGTCACTTTTTGCCTAATATTATTTTGTTGTACTCCATTTAAAAACCTACCATCCGGACCTGAGAAAATTAAGGTTGTTGATGCATATATAAAGAGTTTTGAAATTGGAGAAATCGATACTTTAATTGTTAGGACTAAGGATGTTTTAATTGATCCATATCCTATACCAGGTAGCGATACAATAAAATTTAGTATCCGTACTGCAGAGCTGGATATTATCTTTTTGGAAAGTAAAGATAAAAAAATATCTTTTAATAACACTACCAAAAGTTGGGGTAAAATAAAACCTCTACAGTAAAACATTTAAACCCCCGTAACAAACGGGGGTTTTTATTTTACTCAGTTGTTTTTAAAATATGAATTAAGTTATCTCGAAATACTTTTATCTGTTCATCATCAAAAAGTGTTATCGTGAAAACTTTTCTACCAAGTGCTTCAAATTCTTTTTTATTTTTCTCTACATTATCCGCATCGGTAACATCTGTCTTAGTCAAAAGGATTATTTCTTCTTTTTCAGACAGACCTTGTCCAAATGTTTCAAGTTCGCTTCGAATAGTCTCGTAAGCTTTCATTGGATCTTCTTGTTCAAAAGAAACTAGGTGTAAAATAATTTTGGTCTTTGTGATGTGGCGCAAAAAAGTAAAACCAAGACCTTTGCCACTACTTGCTCCTTCAATGAGACCTGGAATATCAGCAATGATGTAACCGAACAAATCTCCCAAGTTTGGGTCGATAGTAGTAAACGGATACTCGCCAACCTTAGCTGTAGCATTGGTTAAGGCGTTTAACAGACTACTCTTTCCAGCATTAGGAAAACCAACAAGGCCTACATCAGCAATCAATGAGACCTCAATATGAAGCTCAGCCATTTCACCATCTTTCCCTGGAGTTGCTTCCTGTGGAGCTTGGTTAGTTGAACTTTTAAAATGCTCATTACCGTAGCCCCCTGCCCCACCACGAAGTATTTTTATTTCTTGACCTTCTTTGAGAAGTTCATATATTTCTCCAGTTGTGACGTTAGTTATTTTTGAACCAATCGGGAATTCAATATATAAGTCGTCACCATTAGCTCCTTTGAAGCTACGTCCCCCACCATGAACTCCATTTTCAGCGAAAAATTCTTTCTTGGATCGATATTGGTCCAGCACTCTCAGCGACCTGATAGATTTGATAAAAACATCACCTCCTTGCCCACCATCACCGCCGTTTGGTCCACCTTTGGCGATGAACTTCTCGCGTCTCCAAGAGACAACGCCGTTGCCCCCTTTCCCTGCAGTTGCCGATATTGTAATCTCATCTAGAAATGCCATATGTACGTTTAAGATAGCACAGGCTTGTTGTTTTTCATAAATTCAAAAACCTTATCTACACAATTTTCAACCTGCATTGGTGCGCCGTCATCATTTTTAAAATTGGCGCCAGAAGCTCTATCGTGCCCACCACCAATACCCATTGATTCACATAGAATCCTGACATTAACACTTCCAACGATAGAGCGAGATGACATTCTAACTCCATTATCGATTCTAGGTGAGAAAACTAGTCCCCAAGGTTGATTTTCAATACGTGGCAAATACTGACCCATATAGATATGACTTGCAGCACTCATATCTTCATCAGAAAAGTTATGTTCCTCTGAGAAAGCTCTAGTGACAAAACTGTACTGAACTGGTGGCCATCCTGGTAATTCTTGATATGTTGTATTTTTTACAAACTCTTTTAATAAGGGCATGATTTTCTTTGGTATTGTTCTAAACCTAGATAAAAATGAATCAATACGGATATTACCAACATCTACCAGTTTTTTAACAATATCAAAAACTTGTGTTTGACTACGATCAATGTGGGTCAAATTCCCAGTATCGCCTAGTATGCCTAATAAGAAAATTTCTGCCAAATTCTTATCTAAATACTGCCCTGCTTCAAGTATTGTATATATAAGTTCGGCATTTGAAGAATAAGTAGGATCAATCAAAGAAAGGGTAAAATTATCCGGAGCTGAACCGTGGTGGTCTATACAAATAGAAACTGGTACTTGAACCAAAATATTTGGCAAAGTAGAAGGTCGACTAAACTTACTACAATCAAGTAATATTATAGTATCGACTCCTTCTAAGTTCTCCCCTACATCTTTCACAAATTGAATTTTTTCAAAATTAAAAAATATTTTATATTTATCAACTATTTCGCCTGTATAAATAATTTGTATTTTTTTCTCAGGAAATTTAATAGATAAAATAGAGTACATTCCAAGGACTGAAGCAATAGAGTCGTCATCGGGAGAAAAATGCGCGGTAATAACAATAGAGTTAGCTTCCGAAATCAAAGAGAAAAAAGATTCTCGAAATGTTTCTATATTACTCATGGTCAATAAATTTGTTTACAATCCAGTTGATAATAGAGATAACTAAAGCACCGATAATAGCCGCCTTGAAAGAGCCAACGGTAAAGCCTTGGATAATTTGCCCGACAAACCAGAAGAACGCTCCGTTGATAACGAGAGAAAATAACCCAAGTGTCAAAATATTTAAAGGTAGTGTTAAAAGAGAAATAACCGGCTTGACCACCATATTGAGGAAAACTAAACAGACGGAGACAATAACAGCTGTCAAAATACTGTTAACCCCAATACCGGCAACAAAATAAGGTAGAGCAAAAACTGCCAAAACTGTTATGAACCAACGAAGTAAAATCATGATGCAATTATACAACTAGACAAAGGATTAGAAAAGCGATTCAACAATCTTTTTGACCATTGCACCATCTGCTTGTGTTCCAACTTCTTTCATCACCGCTCCGACAAGTTGCCCCATCTTTGATTTATCAATGTGACCAAGTTCACTTTGTTTAGCAACAGCTATTTCTCTGATCTTTTCTTCAGACATTTGTTCTGGCATAAATTGCTCAAGTACATACATCTGAGCTTGTTCCCCTGATACTAAGTCAACTCTCCCAGCAGTAGTGAACTGCTCTATAGAATCCTTGCGTTGCTTAACAAGTTTCATCACAACCTTTACTACACCGGCATCATCAAGTACATCTTGTGGAGTTTTACCTATAACTACAAGTTCATTGGTACAAGCAGCAATTACTGCTCTGAGTGTGTCTAGTCCAACCTGGTCTCGCTCTTTCATTGCCACCTTTAATTTCTCACGAATCTGTTCTTGAAGTGTCATATGTTTAAAATTATAGCATGGTAGAATAAGTCTATGAGAATACTATTTTTCGACACAGAAACTACAGGTAATACACCAGAAGACCGTATTGTACAACTGGCTATCAAAGAGCGAGGAGTGGCAACCCCTATAATCAATGAGCTTTTCAAGCCCACCTTCCCTATCCCCTTTGAAGCTAGTGCTGTCCACCATATAACAAATAAAATGGTTGCCAATAAGCCGTTTTTCAAAGAATCTCCTTTATATCAGAAAATAAAAGATCTATTTGAAAATCCAGAGACTGTTGTCGTGGCTCACAATAGTGCTTTTGATGTCGCCATGTTAAATGCCGAAGGAATACAACCGACAAATATCATCTGTACTTTGAAAAATGTTCGTTCGCTTGATGTTGATACAACATTTACAAATTACAAACTTCAGTACTTACGTTACGCCCTTGATATGGAACTAGAAGTCGGAGCTCACGATGCTATGGCCGACGTTATTGTGCTTGAACAACTTTTTGAATACTTGATGAAGAAAATGATAGATTCCGGAATAAATAAATCTGAAGCGCTGACAAAAATGGAAACAACTACTAAAGAGCCTGTACTAATAAAAGAAATAAGTTTTGGGAAATATAAAGGTAGTACTGTTGACGAAGTGGCCCAAAAAGATCCTGGTTATTTATCTTGGCTCCTTTCAGAGAAACTTAAAAACCCTATCGGCGAAGAAGATTGGATCTTCACTCTTCAGAAATATTTGACTAAATAGAAAAATGATGTATAGTAATCAAAACTATACACATGCTAAAACTAAAAACTCGGTTCATTACCAAAGAACGAAACAAAATAATAATCAAAGGGTTACCTCCGAAAAACGAGATCCCTCATTTGAAGATTGAGGTGTATCAAAGAATCAATGAGGCAGCTTCCAATATGAGAACTCCTCTTGAGTATCATATCTATGACGATAAAGCGACCAAAGATCTTCCTGGTGTCCACGTAGTGGTTACTGTTAATAACGGCTCAAAAAATACTGCCAGATTATTTTCCTTAGAAACTAGACCATTTAGTCTAGAAAAAAACTTCAAACCTATATTAACATGGAGGCCTGAAGATATCGCCAAAGCAATCCAGAATATGGAATTTGAAAACTTTGCATCTATACTTGGTGACAATATGGTGTTTTCAAATTCTAAGGATTGGGAAATACAATATTACGGCTTGATATTAGATTTGTACCGTAAGAGCCTAAAGTAATAATTTATAAAGCTGCACCAAAAGTGTGGCTTTTTTTATTGGTTGTTTCCAAGTACAATACTCTATATGCAAACTACTTATGCCATTATTGGAGCACTCGTTGGGGCTTTGATTGTCTACCTTATACTATCGCGCAAAAAGGATGTCCCAACAAATGCCGACCAAAACACTAGTTTTCAACTTTTACTCCAGCAAATGGGTGAACTGCGAAATACTGTTGATCAAAAGCTTGGTGACAATCAAAAATCTATTAGTGAGAGCATGCGTTTTCAAAGTACTCAATCCAATCAAATCATCTCTGATATCACTGAAAAATTGACACGCCTCGATGAAGGAAACAAACAAGTTCTGGGTTTTGCAGAAAGCTTGAACCAGTTACAAGATATTTTGAAAAATCCAAAACAGCGCGGAACTATTTTGGGTGAATACTATCTGGAAACCATTCTTTCAAAAGTTCTACCACCAAAAACATTTCAAACACAATATCAATTTAAAAATGGTGAAGCTGTTGACGCTGTTGTTTTTGTCGGCAAGAAAATTATTCCTATTGATTCAAAGTTTTCACTTGAAAACTACAACCGTATCATTGAGGCTCACAAAGAAGGCTCTGACCCTGAGCCATTTGTGGCTGAATTTAAAAAAGATATTAAAAAACGTATCGATGAGACTTCAAAATACATCCGCCCCGCCGAAGACACTCTCGACTTTGCATTTATGTTCATCCCCCACGAATCTATTTACTACGATCTACTTGTGGCAGAAGTTGGAACTATCAAAGTAAATACCCAAGACCTTATACAATATGCTTTTGAAAAGAAAGTTATCATTGTCTCTCCAACATCATTCCTCGCATACCTACAGACAGTCCTACAAGGCCTACGTTCGCTTCAAATAGAAGAAAGTGCCAAAGATATAGTTAAGCGTGTTGAAGAGCTTGGAAAGCATTTAAAAGCTTACGAAGAATACCACAACAAAATGGGAAGCTCACTGAATACAGTTGTAAATCATTACAGTAGCTCTGGTAGAGAACTAAAAAAGGTAGACAAAGATGTCATGCGCATATCAGGAGAGAGTGCAGGCATTGAACCACTTTTAATAGAAGAGAGTATCGAACAAACTAACGATTAGGGTTGTTTTGGAAAAAGTTCTGGATTGGCAACTTTGGCAAAAGCTGAAAAAGGAATAGTTATATCGACAGGACCTTCCGAGTAAGGCGCAACCTGATATTGATCAAAAAGGACTGTCACACTAGTATCATTAACTACAAATGAAGCGTAGTTCTCTTGTATTGGCCCAGCACCATCGGCTATCCAATCCGCATCAGCTCCTTCCCTCTTCATCAATTCTTTTTGCACCAATGTTGCAAAAGTTTTCAAACCATCCACACCATTTGAAAAAAGATTTGAAGTAGTTAGAAGTTTCCCTGTCTTACTATAAGAAAATGTTTTGCGAACTTGTAGACCATGTGCCCCGCCAGTATATGAACTTAGACTAAAAATATAATTCTGAACCCTACTACTATTTTCTGATTTGTAATCAATATCTAGTGTTAGTGATCCCTCACTAGCGCTTCCTACTTCCCCAACCCAACTCGTATCTTCTTTGAATTGAGAAATTTGTTCATTAACAAAGTTATAAAACTGCATACTAATAGAATCACTGTTTGTTTTCGGATAAATAGCGGTGATATTATAGTTTTGAGTTTTTTCAGTAACGGTTAATTTTTCAAGCTCTCCAGATGGCCAAACTTGATCTCCCAACTCCTCTGTTGTTGTAGGTATGACTGGAGTACTAGTGTGGAAACCAATAGCAATAAATCCCCCGAGGATAGCTAACGAAATTATTAGGACAACTACTCTTTGTTTATTGCTCATTAAGGGAATAATATCTTAAATTCTAATGAATCGTCAAACTGTGGCTCACCGCTTGGATTGTCTTTTTTCATGATGATCCAGCCATATTTATATGGAGCAAGTTTTGTAGCGTCATAAGAGACACTACCAGTAAATGGCACCATGTCAGTTGTCATCCAGTCATAACCTTCATCAACGGTGACATAACCTTGTCCAATAATAAGTCCGTCCCAATTCACAATATTCACCGGTGCGCTAGCTTCAAAAAACCAGTTCCCTTTTGCTTTTCCTTTTATCAAAACAGGAGAAGCAACTGTTGCCCCCGGTAGTGGTGTACTGACAATTACTAATCCTTCTTTCTGAGCAGGTAAAGGGTCTGGCGCTAGAGAACTTGTATCGCTACCCGGTCGCTCTTCTATCGTTGGTGCACAAACTACTCCAGTACATAGATAAAACCAGGCTCCAAGACCAAAGATTACAACCATAATTAATAGTATGTATCGCTTTTTCATATACTTTCATTATACACCAAACTTTGTGACCCTACGGAGAATCGAACTCCGCTTCCATCCTTGAGAAGGATGTGTCCTAACCGATAGACGATAGGGCCAGTGGCTCTACTATATCGAGAAAACCAATATTTATCAAGAAAAAATTGACTTCTTTAATAAATAAAGGTATAAATTGCAAAAAATAAACTATGGACACTGAAAAAGGAATATACGAAACTGATACTCAAATTCTCTCACTTGCTGGCTCTGGAAACATTTGTCTTTGTGATGATTACCGATATTTCATAGAGATTAATTACATAATATATCCCTCTATTAGACACGCAGTTCTTTCCTGGAAAACGACTGATGTGGAGCTTAAAAATAAAATATCAATGACATTACTCCCTGCTGACTTAAAAACACTTGAGCAATCTATTCCTGTCACATATCATTTGTGGAGTAAGAATTTTATACTGAGTTTGTATAACAAATATACATTCCAGAAATTCAATGATTCCTCAGCCCCATTATTCGCGGAAGTATTGCTCGCAACTAACCACAAAGAAATAATTGCTGGTCTAATGAAAGGACAAGCACTGTTTACTATTGATGAAATAGCTGACGTACACAATTATGAAGGAGCCCTACTAATGACAGCAAGAGATTTCCTACACACCAAAAAAGCCTGCACACTACTGTGAAGGCTTTTTTTATTTAGAGTTATTGAGCTGGAGTTTCAGTAGCTGGAGCCACAATTTCAACTGACTGAGCAACTATTGTTGTTTGAGCGTGACCCTGATGCACAGTGAGAGCTCGATAGAACTTGGCCAAAAGTATCATAGCGATTGGATATGTTACTAAAATACCGATACCAAAGAGTATCAAGCCAACGATGTATAACAAAGCAGAAGTTAGACCAACAAGTACGGCTGTCCAAAAGATAGGGCCTTTTGTCATATTCCATGATGTCCGAACGGCCTTTTTAATACCTTCTCCTTTATCAAGATAAGAAAGGTTGGCAACACTGAGTCTAAATGCCACCCAAATACCTGGAATGATAAGTAAGATCAATCCACAGATAACAAATAGCCCGACAAGCAAGGCGACCCCGAACATTCCTAAAATTTGATTAAAATTGGGCAAGAAACTTTGTATTTTTGAGAAAGAAAATAAATCTTCTTTGCCATCAGCAGCGGCTAGAGAAATCTTCATGACAACGATTGACCAAATAAAAGTAGCGATCATCAAAATAATAGTTATTGGGAAAGGTACGTTTTCACCACCTCCAACAAGATTTAGAACTGCGGTTAGGGCTGCAAGAGCAATAAAAAACCATGCATGCTTTTTAAATAGAGCCCACGCTTCTCGTACTGCATTTCTGATTGAAAATTTAAATTCCATATGTGTATCCTCCAATGTTCCGGATTATCTATCCGGCGTTAATTCATAATAGCTTGTCATGAATTGTACCATTTCGAAAAAGGGATCAGCAAGGGTTTGAGATGAAAATGAAGCCCCTTTTGGGTAATTGTTGAACAAATAGAGCACAAAACTAGGATTTGTGGCTGGGAAGTAGCCGATGAGAGAGTGAAAGTTTCGGTCATCGTAGTAGCCTGTTCCATCAGGTTTAGCCATTTGAGCTGTTCCTGTCTTAGCCGCCACACTATAGTGTGGTACTCCTCTTTTATAACCTTTATCAACAACGGTCACAAGCATTTTATTAATAGTTGTAACTGTTTCTGGAGAAAGTACAGCTTTACCAACTGGATACTCTAATGTTTTAGTTAAACCATTTTCTTGATTAATAGTTTTGGCCAAGTGTGGAGTGACAAGGTTCCCACCATTGGCAAGTGAGGCATAAGCTCGAACTATATTGATTGGAGTAGTAGCTATACCTTGACCAAAGGCAGCCGAAGCATAGTTAACATCGTTTGGTGTTTTCAAACCTCCAACTATCCCGTTGATTTCACTTGGTAAATCTACCCCTGTTTTTTCTCCAATATGGTAACGATTTAACATATACTCTTTGAACAATTCCTTACCCATTTTTTGCTGTACAAAGACCATGCCAGTATTTAATGATTGACTAAGGACATCTTGCATAGTCGCCTTCCCTCGACCTTTTTTATCAAAGTTATTAAAGGTCCGGTCTTCCACCTTAACAAAACCTTGATCAAAATAAGTAGTTTCAGGAGTTAAAACTTTAGCATCAAGTGCTCCTGCCATAACAAGAGGTTTAATGATCGATCCCATTTCGTAAACATTTTGAGAGAAAGGGTTGGCATAAATAGAAACATCAGATTCTTTTCCGTATTGGTTGAGGTCAAAAGTTGGCACATGAGCCATGGCAACGATCTCCCCTGTCTTTGGATCCATGATTAATCCGCCAACTGCTTCACTGCTCCATCTCTTTTGGATACTTGCTATTGTAGACTCAAGTTGTGACTGAACTGTTGGCTCAATAGTGGTAATAACATCTCCAGTAGTTGATTTATTTTTAAATAATGTTGACTGAACATTAGCAAAAATCTCAGCAAAGAAGTTTACATAAAAACTATTTTGTCCACGAGATAGAACATCGTTATAATAACTTTCAAGCCCATAACGACCAATGAGGTCATCATCCTTGTAAGAGACGAAGCCTATAGCCTTGGAGGCTAGTTCAGCTCCTGGATAAAACCGCCATTTTTGTCTATAAATATTAACTCCCGGCAAGCCAAGAGCAACAATAGTCTCAGCTTGTACAGCAGAGAGGCGCTCAGCTACTTCTTCATAAGGGTCAGTTTTTTTCTTAGCCCTATCTAAAAAATCAATCTCATCTACTGGTACTATGGCATTTAAGACATCATATGTTTTTTGAATATCACCTAGTTTCGCTGGATTAATGGCCAACTTAAAACCTGTTGCAACTGTTGCCGCGGCCACTGTAGCGCCATCCTTTTTTGTAAAATAAATACTTCCTCTATTAAAACTATCTGAAACTGGAGTCAGATACTGGCGCTCTGCTCTCTCTTTATAAGACTTTTGATTAATAATTTGTAATGAAAATAACCTACCAATAATACATAGGCTTAAAACTACGATAATACCAATAAGTATCCTTATTCTACGTCGATGTATTTTAGCGTCCTGCATTCCAAGCAAAAGCACGTTGCTTCGTAGTAAACGAAAGCGATGGTGCATCAATAAGTCCAGTACTATAAGCCACTTCTTTGGTCAAATGTTTTTCCTTTTCTAAATAATGTAACTCCTGGATACTAATATCAGATACTAGGCTTTTTGTTGATTCTTCCAGACTTTGTCTTTCGACGACAGAAAAAGTAATAGCTCCAACAAAATACAAATAACAACCAAAGAGTGCCCCGACACCAACAAAGCAATACTTAGTAGCCCGACGCAATAACAGCGCATATTCATTAAACGAGCGTATATTGTTTTTTATTTTGATCATCATATTTTTTCTATAATTCTAAGTTTGGCGCTACGTGCTCGTGGATTAATTTGTAGTTCTTCTGTACTTGGAATAATAGGTTTCTTTGTAATAACGCGTTTTTCTTGTTCTTCCGAAACCATCCACCGCTTCACAATTCGGTCTTCTAAGCTGTGGAAAGTTATAACTGCGATCCTGCCTCCGGGAAGTAAGTGCTCCCACCAAGCGGAAAGTGCCTCTTTGAGTACTGTAAGTTCATCATTAACTGCGATACGAAGGGCTTGAAAAGTTTTTGTCGCTGGGTGAAGTCGACCCTTTCTTTTGATAGTGACAGCGATGAGGTCAGCTAAGTCTTTAGATGTTTTGATCGGGACTAAAGCTCGTGCCTTAACAATAGCTTTGGCGATGACTCTAGCAAAAGAATCTTCACCATAATAAAAGATGATGTCAGCTATAGAAGATTCTTCCCATTCGTTAACAATGTCGTAAGCGTTGAAACCAGTGTATGAGCCAGATTTTGAGAGAGTCATCGCCAGCGGACTGTCACTTTGAAAAGAAAATCCTCGAGTGTCATTGTCGAGCTGAAACGAACTTGTTCCAATATCGAGCAAAACTTTATTGGCTTTGGACTCTCCTACCTTCTCTAGTATTGCTTTGGCATTTTTGTAATTGTCGTGAACAAAAATTGCTTTAGAACCTTTGAAAAATTTTTCAAAACGATCCTGTGCATCTTCATCAAGGTCAACACATATAAGTTTGATATTTTTACCAAGCTCATCTATTGCTTTACTATGACCACCACCACCAAAGGTACCGTCAACGATTATTTCATCGTCATGTATATCAAGTGCAGTTATTGATTCGTGTAAAAGGACTGGTTTATGCATTAGAGTACGCCGACTCCACCGAGCTTCTCAGCTAGTGAATCTGCTTTGGCTTCAACCGACTTTTTATAGGTATCCCAGACTGCTTGGTCCCAGAGCTCAACTCGTGTATGCACACCCACAACGGCGACCTTACCTGCGAGCCCTGCCCTGTCTTTGAGAAAGTCCGGGATAAGGATGCGCCCTTGTGGATCTACAGCAACGATTGTTGCCCCTCCTAAGAGATATCTATTAAAACTTCGGTTATCAGCTTGAAGCATAGAGCTATCAGCCAATTTGCCTGCGATACGTGCCCATTCTTTCAAAGTAAATATAAACAAACACTTATCAAGTCCCGGAGTGACCACAACTGTTTTACCCATTTCCTTCCGAAATTTTATCGGGAAGGACATTCGGTTTTTTTCATCTATGGTGTGTTTATATTCGCCGATCAACATGTTTAAAACTCCGGAATTCTTAAGTCCCACTTCTTACCACTTGGTACCATTTTACTCCACTTCTCTCCTATTTAGCAAATATAGAGGCTGTGGATAACAAAAACCGCTCTTTTAGAGTGGTCCGGAGAAAGCCATTTCATCTACTATTTTATTAAGTTCATAAGTATTCCCATGAGATAACATCCCTTTATACGAAGCGATCGATTCTAGCTTCTGGCTCTTAGAAAGTTGTTTCAACATCCTTCTCTTAGTGGAAGTTCTTAGTACTCTGTGTTTTGGAAATTGCACCCATCCTAAAAAATCGACACCTGAAGCGATGGTTTTTATAAAAACTTTATCAGGATGCAAAAAAAGTTTCAGCTTTTCTCCAAGAAAAGAACTTAGAATTGGTAATAATTTTTCAAGCTCTTCCTTATCAGTACTGAGAAACACAAAATCATCAGCGTAGCGAATATAGTACTGTATCTTTAATAGGTGTTTTATATATTGATCAAATTCATTCATGTAGATGTTCACCAACAACTGGCTGGTCAGATTGCCGAGTGGTAACCCTTTACCCGACTGTCCGTTAAAACTCTGAACAATATTTTTTAATAATCCGATGAGCTGATCATCATCTACGTGTCGTTTCAGAATAGAAAATAATAATTCATGATCTATGCTTGCAAAAAACTTTTTAATATCACATTTAAGTACCCAAGTTGTCTTTGTATTATTCTTACCTACTTTTTGTATAAAAATCTTGAATCGCTCCACTGCCCTATGTGTTCCCTTGCTATATCTGCATGAATACGAGTCATAAATAAATTGTTTATCAAAATAAGGATAGAGCTCTTGGTAGATAGCATGATGAAGCAGTCTGTCTCGGACACTCGCCTTATGAATATCACGAGGCTTGGGATCAGTAATAGTAAAAGCAAAATATTCGCCATGTTGATAATTTTCTGCTTTAAGTTCAGCATGGAGCTTTTGAATATTTGTCATCAGCCATACAGAAAAAGCCTGGACATCTTTTCGATTCCTTTTATCCCGCAAAAACTCTCCCCACACCAAGAGGAGATTTTCGACGGATATGATATTCTGATAGGCATGACTAAGTCTATTCATAAAATTTTACCCCCCCCCGCAACCCCTTCGGTAGTTGCCAAAGCAAAGAAAGCATATGCATTATGGTTTAAGATAATTACGGAGTTTCCAAAACTATATCGATATACATTGGGCGGAAAGATTGAAGATTCTTTCCTGGGAATGCTTGAGTATGTCTTTACAACCATTTATCTATCTCCTGAACAGAAGTTGATCACTTTAAGCCGAGCAATAACAAAACTCAACGCCGTACAATTTTTCTTGCAGATTGGTTGGGAAAATAAATGTATTTCCTCTAAGCACTATACCGAAATATCAGGAGATTTAGATGAAATTGGCAGAATGCTTGGAGGTTGGAAGAAGGGGCTTCAAACAAAAACTCCTGCAAAAAGATAATGCAGGAGAATATAATAGAAGACTTTCGAACCACAGCAAACCACCAATTGTCATTCCACTTGCCTGCTCGTTTCGTCAGATTGAGGTTACGCTTGTCGTTCCAGTTGAGGTTAAGGAAGCACGGGTTACCGTTGTCGTTCAGAAGCACATTTGCGCACAACATCATCAGTACCACCAGAAGCGAAACCATCACTTCTTGTATTGTATGTGGGATATAGAAATCCACCAATGTTGCACACCAAGTATTCTTATATTTTTATGAGAACCACTTTACACTCTTGAGTTAGCCATAACCAAATCAATTCAGGTAAAACAATTTCAGATGGAACCGCACAGAGCCGTAACCATGTGCATATCAGTCTCATCATTTTACAGTATATAAAAAAATGCCGACATTGAAAATGTCGGCATAAAGCGTTAAGAATTTAAGAACTTAAGCGTTAGAGCTTAAGAAGCTAAGGATTCCTTGCGAACCACAGCAAACCACCAACGGTCATCCCACTCGCCTGCTCGCGACGTCAGACGGAGGCGACGCTCGCCGCCCCAGTAGAGGCTGAGGAAGCACGGGCCACCGCCGTCGCTCAGAAGCACATTCTTTTCATCCAAAGAAGTTATCCATTGATACTCTTTGATAACTGAAGGATGTTGAACACCAAGTCCTAATACATAGGGTGATGAAGCAGGTACAAATCCATCAGCATCAATTTGTTTCAGGATATCTTCTGTTTCGCCTGTGTACTTTTTCAACTCAATGGTTTTCGGACCGTCATTACTTTCAACCTTGAAAACAAGGTTAGCAAGATGATCATACACCCAGTCAAAATTTTTCATGTTTCCTTTGATGTCGTTTAGTGGAGTTACCACGAACGCAGGGTTTGGAGTTCTGGCTTTGATACCAGACTGTGCAAGGCTCTGGCCAAGGGCCAGAATTGTATCATCTGAAAGATATTGAATATCTTCAGGAATACCGCCGTTTGCAATAATTGCTTCGGCGATGCGTTCTTCGAACGACTTGGTTGCGATTACTGTTTCCATATCTATTTTAAATTTTTGTGAACGTACTAAAACTATCTTTTACATGATAGCACTTTTTAAAGATTCTGTCAAGTATTCGTACTGGTTCAATACTTTATATTTATCTGTCATTATTTACTCACTTTAACTACTTTTTTATATATTTTGGATTCTGTTTCTCTCTGTGTTAGAATCACGAAACTATGGCAACACACAAACCAAACATCACCACCCGAGAGCTCCCTGACGCACGTGTAGAAATACACGGTACCCTTTCATGGGAAGCATTTAGTACGTATGAAAAAAAGGCATTTGATCGACTTGCGCAACACCTCGAACTTGATGGGTTTCGAAAAGGGAATGTTCCAGAAGCACTTGCAAAGAAGCACCTCGGGGACCAGCTTATCCTCGC
>JANNRS010000020.1:0-2563 GCA_031401615.1 Minisyncoccota bacterium
CGAGCGCTCCGCCGGCGACGCGCTTGAGAGCCACTCCGGGGTCCGCAGGATCCGGATTCAGGGAGTACCAATACCGCACGTAGTCGACGCCCAAGCGCAGCTCGAGCCTCTGGCCGATGCTCAACCCAACTCCGAGGTTGGCATCCAGCCCGAGCGCTTTGAGGTGGGGAAAATAATTCGCTGAACGAATCTCTCCAACCGACAGCGGCAGGTTGAATGCGAAGCCGGCAGTCATGAACAACGGGTCGACGAGTTTGACCCGCGAGCCGACCCCGAAGCGCAAGCTGCCGTAACTGACGTCGGGGATGTTGGGCTTGGCGGCGCCGATTGCCCCTGAGGCGATGGCGTAGGTTTGAACCACGTACCCGGCCTGAGGAGCGAGTTCGATCGAGCCGAGAGGAATTCGACCCATCACCCCCACTCGAAACTGTATCGCCGAGGTGCCATAGCGGGTGCCGTCGGTGGCGATCGAGTTGATCGCGAAAGCGTATTTGAGGCCGAGCGAGAGGCCAATGTTGGCACCGATGCCTCGGGTGACATGTGCACCCGGGAACCAATCGGCTTCGATTGCCAGGGCGGGGCCTTTGTCGAGTTTGTACTTGCTCAGGCTGTTGAAGAGATCGTCGTTGTAGAAGAAGCGGCGCCCGAAAATCCGAAACCCGACGCCGGCCCGAAGGGCCACCGGCTTCGCAAGGTCAGACTCGTCAGACTCGAAGCGCGCCACTTCCTGCTCGACTACTGGCTCTGGCTTTCTCGAAGGTTTCGGCTCTTCTCTCTTCGCGACGACTGGCAGCTCTTTCGCTGGCTCTTCCTTCGGCTGCTCGCTGCGTTCTTCCTTCGGCGGCTCCGGTGGTTCTTCCCGCTGCACTTCTGCTTTCCGCGGAGCCTTCGCTTTTTTGAGCGCTTTTTGAATCTTGAGGTCGCTTCCCTTGGGCAGCGCCTTGACCGGCTTTTTCCCGGCGATGAACTTGAACTTGTCGAGCTCTAAACCGTTGGCGCCGTTGAAGATGATCACCGCCCATGCGCCGCGATTGAGCCGGGCAGTCACCACAGCGATCGCCCCGGTTTCTCGTACAGTCTTAATCACTTCGTCCGGTTCGGGATCGAACGAAAGCGCATTTTTCAAGGGGATCGGGGTGAACTTCTTCTTCAGAGCATCGACGATCAGCCCTCTGACCGGAGAGGGCGAATCGACCACCACCTTCGGCTTTCCGGCGGCCAGGGCCGAGCTCGCGAGCAGAATAAGAATCAGCGCTCTCATTTATCCGCCGTCCAGACCCGAGAGGTAGTCCTCGACGCATTTGTACTCGTCGGCAGTAAGCGGGTCTCCGCCCAACGGCATCAAGGTGCCACACCCAGGGGTGCCCTTGAGCTTCTCGAGCATGAAACTCTTCATCGGCTTGCTCTGGCAGGTGCTGATTTGGCTGTTCAGTCGCCCTTTTACGCCGGGAGCCACCAGGTCCAGATTGTTGGCGGCTCCCGGATTCCCATGGCACCCAACCGTGCCGCACTTGGGCTTGAAGATTTTGGCCTCGACGTCAGTGCAATCGAAGCGTTCTGGGCGATCCAACTCTCCGGGGCACCCTGCCAGCAGCGCTCCCACCACCATGCCCATTGCCAAGCGTCGCATCGAGCCGCACATCTTGCCGCAAGGGGTGTCGGCGGTCGTCCTAAATCGCGTTCGGATGTTCACTGAGGGCTGTTTCGCTGATGTCGGCGAGGATTTCGAACAGCCGATGCCCCTCGGAGGCGGTCGCCGAGCCTGGACTTCCGAAATACGCCTCGGTACCACCACAATCCAGAAAGTCCTTCGCTCCCGCTTTGATTCGCGCCGGCAGGTCGACCTGAAGGTCGGGCAAGCGGCGCCGCGCCGTCTCATCGACCAAGTGCCCAGCGGCGGCCATCATCAGTGAGGTCTCGTAAGCCCCGGCATGACTGCCCCCGTGCATGAACTCTTCTCCGAGGCGGGGTCCGTGTGGGGGCCTGCGGTGATCCGCGACCACAATTTTTGCCTGGGTTGAACCGCGCGCTTCGGCGGCGGCCTCGTGCACCAGCTTGAAGTGGGCAGGCTCGAGGTGGTGGTTGCAGACCAGCACCCGGCCGAAGCCGGCGGCGGCGATCCCCTCGAGCACTGAGCGAATCAGGGCCCGCGCGGTTTCGCTCTTCAAGCTGACCGTGCCAGAGAACGAAGCGGCGAAGTCCGTCAGGGTGTACGCGACCGCGGGGAAGGTGATTGAAGTCAGCGCTTTGGCAGACAGGCGCAGCGCGACCCGCCGGCAGACCTCCTCGGCGATCACCACGTCGACCGACAGCGGCAAGTGGGGCCCGTGGGCTTCGGTGCTGCCAATCGGAAGCAGTGCCACGGCGCCGCCTGCCGCGAGCTGTTTGACCTGAGGCCAGGCAAGCTTTGCGGCGAAAACCGAGCTCATTCTCGAAGTGCCCCTTTGAGAACCTTGCCGCGATCGCTGCGTGGCAGCGCATCGAGAAACACAACTTGGCGCGGAGCTTTATAGGGCGCCAGGGCCTCTCGGACTTGTTTCTTCAGCTCTTCGCCCAATGCGTC
>JANNRS010000021.1:0-2720 GCA_031401615.1 Minisyncoccota bacterium
AAATTTTGGATCTACTATTAAAAGATTCGTACTTATAACTTTCCACAAGATCGAGTCACTGATCATCGTATTCGTCAAAACTTTTCAAACATAGAAGGGGTGATGCTCGGCAAGTTTGATAAGATCGTTGATGCGTTACAAGTGGGAGAGGTGGGGGAGGCAGAGGCCTCGGAAGACTAATATTGTTTACTTACTGTGGATGCCTACGCAGAGTCCTCGTTGCGTAAACAATATTAGTCTTCCTCGCTTGAAAAGTCATAGAAAATAAGTATAATAATGCCACGCGTGTATAGTTCAGTGGTAGAACGCTGTCCTGATAAGACAGAGGTCCATGGTTCGATTCCATGTACACGCACAAAAAAATCGCAATAAAAATTGCGATTTTGCGGGAAATAATTTACTTAAATTATTATTATTTCTTAACTGAGATAAGGTATTTTGCCAGTTGATCAATAACTGGCTTCATTACTTCAAACAGTTTTTTATCTTTTGGTTTAATATCTTTTTCAGTAAGGATACCTACAAAGATAGTATTAAGTGGAACCCCAAAGTAGGCAGCGGCTTTTTTTGCGAAACCTTTTGGTGGCTTTTCTTTTTTGCCGTTCTCAATATCCCGTAATTTTGCTATTGGTATTTTAAGTTTTTCAGCCATCACTTTTTGACTGACTTTCTTAGTTTTCCTGAATCTTTTAATAGTAGATCCAAAATTTACAAAATGTTCTTTATTCATGTTTTAAAGTTTTTCTTTAGATTACTATATCTTCACAAAAAGTCAAGCATAGGGTAGAATAGGGCATTATGATTTTATCTGTTGTAGCAACTCCGATAGGAAACTTGAAAGATATCTCAGAGAGAGCTAAAGAGGTCTTGGAGCAGGCGACATTGATTGTGGCAGAGGATACTCGTACCAGTGGGCAACTCTTCAAATTGCTTCAAATTGAAGGGAAGAAAGAGTTTTTATCTAGTCATGCCCAAAGCTCGGAAAGCGCCCTACAAAAGGCTTTAGAGCGCTGTAGTGAGCATGAGTATGTTGCATTAGTGACTGATGCCGGTACCCCCGCTATTTCTGATCCAGGAAGCTTTTTTATTAGCGAATTTCGCAAAGCTTACCCAGATGCCTTGATTGTACCTATTCCAGGACCGTCAGCCGTCATCTCTGCACTTTCAGCTTGCGGATATCCAGCTAGTCATTTTGAATTCCTAGGTTTTATCCCACACAAGAAGGGCAGACAGACCTTATTCGCGCGAATAAGGGATATAGAACATACTGTGGCTTTCTATGAGTCACCACACCGTATCCTAAAAACTCTGGAAGAACTCCATAAAAATATTGGTGATAGAGAGATATTTATTGCTCGAGAAATGACTAAGATGTTTGAAGAGTATCGTTGGGCAAGCGCACAAGAACATCTTCTTTACTACACTAACAGTCCAGAGAAATGTCGGGGTGAGTTCGTGTGCGTTGTTGCTCCAGTCGGCTACCGTGAGCACTAACTTTCTGCTACAATAGTACCCATGAAAGGTAAAATCAAACTGCTTATAATTATCGGTGTTATTATCACCGCACTCCCAATACTTGGATTTCCTCGCAGTTTAAAAACTATTGTTTTATTTGTCTTAGGCATTAGTATTATTCTTTTGGCTATTTCTCTGCGACACGGGATCAAAATACTTCGCCTAAAGTTGAAGCGAATTGAAGGTCAACAAGGAACGCTCATTCAATAATATGGAACCAAATAAAAATCATATCAATATCGGAGCACGCATCTTAGTTGGCATTGCCTGCCTAGCCGGAGTTTTTCTTATTGGTGTTTATGTTGGTTTTGAAAACAGACCTGCTTCAGAAAAAATAACTGGATTAATCAATAAAGAATCTAGTTCAGTGGGCACAACAACAGATTTCGGACCATTCTGGAAGGCTTGGATTTTAGTTAAAGAGAAATATCCTGAAGCCGACAAGACAACGGACCAAGAACATCTTTATGGTGCTATCAAAGGTCTCTTGGCTTCATTTGGAGACCCATATACTACTTTTTTTACCCCAGAAGAAAGCAAGATATTTGAAAGTGAAATTGCTGGAGAGTTTGGTGGCGTTGGTATGGAGCTCGGGCAAAAGGATGGGGTTTTGACTGTTATTGCTCCACTGAAAGACACCCCTGCTTATAGAGCTGGTATTTTGGCTGGAGATAAGATTATAAAAATTGATGAGGAGGTTAGTTTGGATATGGGGACAGACAAAGCCATTGACTTGATTCGTGGTGAACCGGGCACGACAGTAATTTTAACTATTGCCAGAGAAGGATCAACAGAACCAAAGGTTTTCAATATTGTTCGGGCTAAAATATCGATACCGACAGTTGATACTGAGAAGCATGCTGACAAGCAGGTTTTTATTATAAAGTTATATAGTTTCTCGGCACAATCTCCAGTACTTTTCCAAAAAGCTCTCAAAGAATTTTCTGAGTCCGGGTATACTAAGTTGGTTTTAGATCTTCGAAATAACCCTGGTGGGTATCTAGACGCTGCTGTAGATATGGCAAAGTGGTTTCTTCCAGAGGGGGATGTTATAGTTAAAGAAATCGGTAAAACAGATAAAGATGTAATTCTCCACAAGAGTAAGGGCCCAGGTTTATTTAAGGAAAAAATTGATATGGTAGTACTAGTTAATAAGGGTTCAGCTTCAGCTTCAGAGATTTTGGCTGGGGCACTCTCCGAACATG
>JANNRS010000022.1:0-2199 GCA_031401615.1 Minisyncoccota bacterium
AACCACTTTTGAACTGTTTTGTAAAGTATCAACGAGTTATACATTCTCAAAAAAATCATTCACGACGTTTCCTATCAAACCAGTTTTGACCTTCACTTTCGTAAGCAATGTGTCTCCAGCTGATGAAATAAAATAGTCTCCTACTAAACCCTGAGAATAAGAATAAGTAAAAACTATAAGAAAAATCGCGATCAGCAATATTCGTCTCAAATTAAAAAAGCGCATGTGGTATTATGTTGTGGGTTCTCAAGTATAGCAGCCAACGTTCGGGCTTGGCGATGTGGCGATATTCCGTGTTACGTAAGCCCGGACTGATGCTGATCAAAGATATGAAGATGAAAATATATTCTATAGCTGGGCTTTATTCGTCAGTTTGATATGTCGCCGAGCAATGTTATATCGATGAGGATTTATTCGTAAAGCCGCCATATCGCCAAACCCCTTGTTGTACGCATACCCTTCGTCGTGTCCATTAGAATAAACTGCGGTGTTGTTTGATAAACTCTATATTAAGGTCATACAAATTGTCTTCGTATTCTAAAAACCGCTTGTCAAGTTGTTCCCAAACTTCGTTCGCTTTCTCTTCAATTTTTTCTAAAATTTCTTGTCGCTCCGAACGGTCTTTTGGAACAATTGAATTTGGGAATTGGTCAATAGCTAATTGCAAAATGTCTGCTGTCTTAATTGCATTTATTTCTCGCAATGAAATTATTGTCTGATGTGCAAAGTCCCCGCTGGAGTTGTAGAAATATTGATTAAAACCTCCGTTATTAATTTCTTTCTCTAAGTATTGGTTAAAATAAAATGTCTTTTGGGGTTCTGTTAGTTTTTCCAATTCGTCTCCATAAGAAGATAATTCACATAAATATGTGTCAAGGTCTAATATTAGTCTGTCTGTGTTATTTACTAACAGACTGTCAATATCAGGGTGTTTGTCTGTCGCATTTTTTCTATTATCACCAAATAACTTCTTAAAAAAACTCATAGTCTAACGAAATTTGTTTTAGGGTTGCGTACAACGTTAGGGCTTGGCGTTGTTGCGATATTCCGTGTTACGTCAGCCCGGACTGTTGCTGATCAAAGATATGAAGATGATAATATATTCTAAAGCTGGGCTTTATTCGTCAGTTGGATATGTCGCTGAGTAGTGTTATATCGATCAGGATATGTTCGTTAAGCCGCCATAACGCCAAACCCCGTGTTGTGCGTTCGTGCTACTCTTCTTTTTAAAACAATTTGTTTATAATCAGAAGGTCATATTTTTCTCAGCGGAATGACTTTGCTATGGTTTGGCTTGGCAACCATTTCTTCATTGTCTTCAATTGCGTCGTAATAATTGTAATAAATGTCGCAAAGAGATTCAAAGAATCCCCAGCCCATTCCATCCGTATCTTTTAAAATTTTATCTGCTCTGTCATTAAATTGATCAAGCAGATTTTCCTTTTTCATCAATGCCAAGGTCTGAGCAAACATTTTTTCCATGCTGAGATAAAAATTCTCATCAATATCGCCGAAATCATTAGTGAATTGAACTCCGCATTCTACATAGAAAAGCATAAGTTCAGCCAAAAGATAATTTGATGGGGCAAATTTTTTGAAGTCACTGATTGCTTGCTTTGCATCTTTAAGTTTTAGATGAAATCCCCGTTTTGGATAAAACGCTTCGAAAACCTTTGTTTTTTGCTTTTCGAACAATCGCTTTTCATCCGGCTGCACATAAAAGTCAAAAAATTCTTTAAGGGGTTTGTGCTTTTTGTACAGCTCAGAAATAAGATCAATAAGTTTATTCTTATCGAATTTTTTAAGTTCGGTTCTTAAGTCACTCAAGCTCATTTTATGATAGTTGATTTAAGGTTTGTTGTTCCTGGAGCATGACGCACAACGTTAGGGCTTGGCGATGTGGCGACTCCGTGATCGTTAAGCCTGGACTGATGCTGATCAAAGATATGAAGATGAAAATATATTCTATAGCTGGGCTTTATTCGTCAGATTGATATGTCGCTTGGCAATGTTATATCGACCAGGATATATTCGTAAAGCCGCCATGACGCCAAACCCCTTGTGCCCGTTGCGCAACTCACAGTTGTTAATAAAGATAGTTGTTAGTGGCCTTGCTGTCGTTGTAATTTAAAGTATGCAAGGCAAAAAACACTTACAACCCAAGATGCTCTATACGGTGACGCTGGAGCAATTAGTACC
>JANNRS010000023.1:0-18403 GCA_031401615.1 Minisyncoccota bacterium
GGTATTGCCGGATCGGCAATTGAGGTGACAGCAAATGATTGTGGTGTTGTACCGAAGATAGTTTTATGTCCATCGACATTTCCTATTTGGAAATAAGCGATAGTACTGTTGTTACCTTCATAGCCTGTATAGGTCAACTGAACACTAACAACCAGGTTGTCTTCTGCTCCAGAATGGTTTGTTGCCGTTGAAAGGATATCACCATATATATGGATAGTCCGTGTTTGATATTGCGGGATATTGTAAACAAAACTACTAAAACTGAATTCATTACTAAAAACAGAATCTTTCATTTCCAACATCTTTGTTGAAGGACCACCTTCAACCGTACCGTAAATCTTGCGTAAATAAGTAAACGGGTAAGTTGCATCACCACCCTGCTTAAATGTTACCTTAACATTAGTGAGCCCGAAGGCATTGAGACTACCGGTATTAAAAATACCAGAGAATAAAAGCTGACTGTTCTTTGGTGGCTGGATTGTTTGATCCACTACCGATGAATCGGGTTTAAAGGTCACAGCTAATACTTTTGGTAATTGTGGAACAATAACATCCGGCTTTTTACAAGCAACAAAACAAGTGGCAACAACTGCCATAATTGCGATGATTTTTTTCATTTTTTATATTTGTTTTATTAATGAACTATGTTTATGCTCCCAAAATACCGTGGAAACTTCGGTTTAAAATTCATCTATATATTACATATTTATCTGAAAAAGTCAAGTGTCTGTGGGAGTACATGGACTCGAACCATGGACCACCGAGGTATAAGCTCGGCGCTCTACCAACTGAGCTATACTCCCATTATTTGTTTCGGCGTATATCTGCCAAGACAGCTATACTCCCATTTATTTTGGTATAAAGATTGTATAGTCTATCCCCCAAAAAGAAAACCCCCTATTTAATGGTGTTGTATACTAAAGCCATGAATATAAATGAATTTGTAGCAAAAAAGATTGGTGAAGTTCTAGCTTTTACTCGCGTTAGCACTGACACCATAGAAAAAGGTAGGTCTGCTCTAATTGAAGTACTAGGAGAAGAAACTGTTATGGATATGTTGGAAAAAAACCGTATCCACGGCGAAGAGCTTTTACGTATAGCTACTGATGGTGGAGCTGTTGATGTAGTCTTAGTTAAAGCAGATAAAACAGAGGAAAAGTTAAAATCAATGAGAGAACTCTATGTAGGCGATCAGTGGGATAATGCAACAGAGCTTTTAGAATGGAGTGGTTTCTTTGAAGGGGCATTCATTGTACATTTTGCTCTCGTTCGTGGTGCAGGAGAAGGACTCGACAACGAAACACTGATTGCAATTGCGAATGAAGGTATCTCATATCATTATGAAGTCCTCGAGAAGTCTGAATCAGAACTAGGTAGTGTTGGACAAGATCGATCAACACAATAATTAAATTCGAAGTTCTACTAGTCGGTGAATGTAGCCTACTGGGTCATCGTTTGTTTCGACAATTTCTGTGGCTGTATCAATACCGACATAACGAAAATGCCAAGGCTCAACTGCTCCACCTAAAATACTATTTTTCCCGTATGTCTGAACAAAGCCATACTTGTGTGCATTTTCTTCCATCCATTTATATTGATCTGTATTGTAAAAAAGTTCTTCCCGCTCTTCTGTATTGGTATGAGAGAAATCAATGGCGGTACCAAGTTGATGCTCACTTTTTCCAGGAACAGCTGCTAGTTCAGGGCTTACTGCCATAACTCTTTGCTGTGTTTGATAACTACGCCAAGCACTACGAATAAAAACACCTTTGCCAATTTCTTTCTGCACAGCAGTATTTAAAGATAAGAAAGCCTGATAAGTTTCCTTAGTTAAACAACGATAAGCTCGACTGATAGTGTAATCCTGATTAACGAGTATTAAGTTTGGTGCAATATATTTCCCCAAATTAATTTCTTCAGGAAGTAGATCAAAAAGTATTGGGGCTTTTCTTATTTGACCTACTGGGGCTTTCGGACAACGAACAGCACTAGTCTGCGCTTGTGCGCTAAACGGAGTTAAAAATATTAAAATGAGGAGAAGCCATTTCACTTCTCTATTATACCGTCTTTGGGGCAATACCGTGGCTACTTATCAAAGCGTTATATTCAGCTTGTTCCAAGGTTTCCACTTCTATCAACTTTGCTGCTATAGCATCAAGAACCTTTCGGTGAGTAGTCAAAACTTCTCGAGCTCTGGCAAAAGAATCGCGAATGATTTTCTCGACTTCACCGTCAATAACTGCGCTCATTTTTTCTGAATACTCTTTAGCCTCTACGCCCATACCAAACATCGGTCGGCCGCCATCATTCTCAAGAGCTCGTGGACCAATGAGCTCGCTCATACCCCAGCGAGTCACCATAGCACGAGCTAGATTTGTGAGTACTTGTAAATCGTTCGAAGGACCAGTTGTCACATCACCAAAGACCAATTCTTCAGCTACATACCCACCGAGTGACATAGCAATGTCATCTAAGAACTCTTTTTTAGATTGTAATTTCTTTTCTTCAAGCGGAAGGTGAAGTGTGTATCCACCAGCACTACCACGAGAAACGATAGTCACTTTATGAACCGGGTCAGCATCAGGCAGGACTGAAGAGATCAGTGCGTGACCCGCTTCGTGATACGCCACGATTTCTTTTTCCTTTTTACTCATCAAGTGAGATTTTCTCTCAGGACCCATCATAACTTTTTCGATAGAACGGATAAGGTCATTTTGAGCAACAGTCTTTCTGTTTTCTCGTGCTGCCAGTATTGCCCCCTCATTCATCAGAGAAGCCAAGTCTGCACCAGAGAAACCTGGAGTTCTCTCAGCAACGACTTTCAAAACAACATCTTCAGCCAATGGTTTCTTGACGGCATGAACATCCAAAATAGCCTCTCGGTCACGTCGATCTGGCAGATCAAGGACAACACGACGATCAAAACGTCCTGGACGCAGAAGTGCTGGGTCAAGAACATCAGAGCGGTTGGTCGCGGCCATAACGATAACTTTATCGTTTGGCTCGAAGCCGTCCATCTCTACAAGTATTTGGTTTAATGTTTGTTCACGTTCATCATTTCCACCACCGTACCCACCCCCTCGCACTCGTCCCACAGCATCAATTTCGTCAACGAAAATAATAGATGGCGATGCTCTCTTGGCCATTTTAAATAAATCTCGCACACGTGAAGCGCCAACACCAACAAACATTTCGACAAATTCTGAACCGGATAAATGGAAGAATGGAACTCCCGCTTCCCCAGCGACAGCTCGCGCTAGCAAAGTCTTCCCTGTTCCCGGAGCACCGGTCAACAAGACTCCTTTGGGAATCTTGGCACCAATGTCTAGAAATTTCTTTGGGTTTTTCAAAAAATCGACGATTTCCTTGAGTTCTTCTTTGGCTTCGCGAGCGCCGGCTACATCTTTGAAAGTTACCCGATTGTTTTTATCATTAGGATCAGTAATACGAGCTTTTGACTGCCCGAAAGAGAAGGCTTGCATACCGCCACTCTTAGCTTGCCTTGAAAGCATCCAAAAGAAAAATCCTAATATCAACAGCGGAAAAAGAAAAGGTGCGATATTTCCCAAAAAGAAAATAAAACCACTTGGAGAACTAATTATTATTTCAACAGCCTTTAGTTTCTCTGGAGTTACTCCATAAGAACCAAGTGTTTCAACAATACCGGTATCAGATTCTTTTTTTGATTTCAATTTTGTACCGTCATTTTTTTCAATCGCCAAATCCTGACCTTCAACCGAGATATTTTTGATCTCCCCTACTTCTACCATTTGAACCACTTTAGATAGTGGGACCACCTCAGTCTTTTTGCCACCCATATCAGAAATGATGGAATAAAGACCAATAAGAACAGCAAACATTAAAACTGCTGAAATAATATAAGAAGACAGACTCTTTTTTGGAGTAGTCTTTTTAGGTCCTCCTCCGCCAGAAGGGGCGGATGGTGGATATGGAGATTTCGGTACGCCCTTATGTTTCTTTGCCATAGGGCTATATTATACACAAAAATCCCATTTCGTTGAGCACTTAGATGAGTTTTGCTTTCTTGGCTAATTTTTCAAGCTTGGTTATATCCGCATCAATTGCTTTAAGTCCAGCTTAAAAAAACTTAGGGTCAGAGGTATTTATACCAATACGTTTAAAAATATCTTTTGGACTCATAGAACTACCTGCGGATAGAAACGTCTCAATTTGTTTGATATATGAATGGTCATCTTTCCATTTTTCAAATAAAGATTTACTTACTAACAAGCCGTACGCATATGAAAAAACGTAAAAGAAATCTCTAATATGTGGCCACCCAACATATCCAAGTCCGTCATCATTTTTAATATCCACAGAGTCTCCTAAATATGATTTGAGATTTTTTGCAAGCATCTCACTTATTTCAGAAGATGCAACTCTACCATTTTTGTAAACAGCTTCGTGAAGTTCTTTTTCAAAATTAAAGCAAGCGATTTGACGAAATAAAGATGTAATATCTCTCGAAATTCTATTATGAAGCATTGCTACTTGTTCTTTTTCAGAAAGTGTAGGAAGAACGGCGTCATAAAATATCTGTTCAAAAAAAATACTAGCGACTTCAGCTGTAGACATTGAATAATTTTCGTAATGAGCAGGCTGTTTTTTACTAAGGTGTGAGTGAATCGCATGACCCATCTCATGAGCTAGTGTTTCAACTGAACGCAAATCGTTAGTGTGGTTAAGTAAAATAAAAGTTGGATTATTATGAGTACTTGCACAATATCCTCCACCACGCTTACCTTTTCTTGGGAATACATCTATCTGACCATTCTTTAGAAAATCATATAGAAGATCTGCGTATTTTTTATCTACCAGATTAAAAGCTTTGCCAACAAGTTCTATTGTTTGATCAAAAGTAAATTGCCTTTTTATTGAACCGATATTCACAGCTCGATCAGCATAAGAAAGTTTTTCCTTGCCTAGCAATTTTGCATGAAGCTTATAAAATCTCTTACTAATAGAATTATGTTTTTTTACTAGATCAATAAGGACAAAAGCACTTACTTCATCAATTTCATGTGCCAAAAATGCTGCTGTATATGAGTGAGCAAGGCCGCGCTTTTCATCCATCAGTTTCTTATAAGTGTATATGGCGTTAATTTCGGCTTCAGCAAAATGTTCACAATGTTTGTACGCAGTGATCATTTGTTTATATAGAGTTTGCCTTTCTTTATCAGGGAGACTTGAAAGCATTGATTCAGCTTTGGAGAGTGGAATCAATGACCCTTTATAAAGGACAGTTTGCCGGTTTAATAACTTCTCATTTCCCTCGGTCCACATTGAGACAGCTGGTTGAGAAAGTATATTTTCAAGTTGCTCTTCTTTTTCAGACAAATTATATTTAGCTGTTTCAAATGTTTTTTCCAATAAATATTTATATGGACTAAGGCCTGAATATGTAAGAAATTTTTTTTGCTCTTTCTTCGGAATCTTAGCAACCATTAAATCGAAGAACATTATTTTATTGGAAGCTACAGTTAAACGCTGTTCGAGTTTTGTTAATTGGGCACGAACAACGGTATCTTCTGTATTAATTTCAGTTAAAAAATAGTAGTAAACAAAAGGTCGACCAGTTTGCGCAAGGTGCATGAGTGGCTCTATTTCTTTGAAAGCTTTTAAAAGACTTTGAGGAGTCTTTATAAAAGCACCATTCTTATATTTCTTTTCAAACAATTCAAATGATTTTTCTATAAGAATTACGTCTTTTTCTATTTGAGGGTCTTTTGGGTTTTTGTACAGTAGTGTCAAATCCCAAGTAGTTTTATATTTTTCCATTCCACCACTATACCACAGCATTCCTATGGTACGATTGATAACATATGGAGTATTTGCGGAACAAAAAAGCCTCATTTGACTACGAATTTGTTGAGACTCTGGAAGTCGGTATCAAACTCTCAGGCAGTGAGACCAAATCAATCAAAAATCATCACGGCTCTTTAAACGGAGCTTATGTTGCCGTGGTTGGTGGTGAACTCGTCCTCCTTGGTGCCCACATCCCGGCTTGGCAGGAGAAAAACGCTCCGGCTGGTTACGATGCTTATCAAAGTCGTGTACTTTTGGTCCACAAAAAAGAATTGTTTCATTTACTCAAATCACTCCAAACCAAAGGCTTGACGGTCATCCCAATATCGTTGTACAGTAAAGGTCCCTATATTAAGGTCCAACTTGCTATAGCTAAAGGGAAAAAGAACTTTGATAAAAGAGAAAGCATAAAGAAAAGAGACCTCGACCGTGAAGCACGACGAGGCGAATAGCTTTCAAAATAACATCGGGGATGATCGGTTTCGACTATCATTGCTCGAATATATATGCACGTCGAGTATGAATGTATTCTCGTAAAACATCATTCAACACAGATAACTGGAAACAGCTTTTCTAAGGTAAAGTCTCCTTTTGGAAACTTTGCTCTAGCGTTCGCTTAAACGCCAACCTAGTGTCACATCATTTGATACTCAATAAAATGCATGTGGCATCAAAACATTGAGTGTAGGTATGTAGTCTCTACCTCAAGATTACGCCCAAACAGACGAGGTTCGAGAAACTATTATTTCGTATGATTTTTAGATACTTCTCTAAACAAAAACCATACTACGCGTGTAGACCTGTATATTCACACTGACTGCACGGGGGTTCGATTCCCCCCATCTCCACATCAAAAGATAGACGCTAGTTAATACAAAAAACACCCTTTCGGGTGTTTTTTGTTTTATTTATTTTGATACGAAATGACTATCTTATCTTTATCACGCAGTATTGTATTTTCATAAGTATCTACTTTTTCTCCATTCACTGTAACTACAATTTCAGTAGTTGCTGTTAAACTAGAGTCAAGAATCTTATCCTTTGAGAAATCTTTTTTCCATACTGCAAAGAAGTCTCCAAGAGTGAAATCTTTTGCTACTGGTGCTTCAACATGTATAACCCCTGGCTCACCATGAGTATGAATAGAAGTCATACAGGTAGGTTGAATACCAAGATTGGCAGGGATAGAAATCTCAACTCCATTTATAATAATCTTTAGCTCTGGATGAATATGGTATTGGGTGGCCATATCGGTAGTACACAATAGAGCTATCTCTCTACTCGTCATTTCTTTTTGTCTTTCAACTTTTGCTTCCTTAGCTTTCGGAGACCACAATACTACGAAGCCAATAAGAATGACTGCACCAATAGTAATCCAACCTATAATCCCTATTTTTAATTTCTGCATATTATTTGAACCAAGACTTTTGCCAGTCTTTCATCATCTGTATTTCAGTGTTTTGAGCTGAGATGATGTCATTGGCCAACTTCTTGAGTTCTGGACGTTTTGAAGTAGTTAGAACCAACTGCGCCATAGATACTGCTCCTTGGTGGTGAACAATCATTTCAGAGAGAAAAGCTTTATCGAAAGCGTCCCCGGTCTTTCCTATAAGTCCTGCGTTCATAGAAGCCATCATCTCTGCCATATCGCCACTATTGTTCATCATAGTCCCGTCCATCATTTGATGAGTCCCAACAGAAGACATCATATTATTTGATCGATAACTACTCCACCAAATCAGCCAACCAACAAATATTCCGGCAACTAGAAAAGTTAAACTAAAGATTGCTACATTATTTTTATTTTCCATATTTTTATATTTTGAATTAATTACTTAATAAGTTTACATTGGCATCGCTGCTTTAGCGACATAACCAAATACTTCCGGATTGACCATTCCAAAGATCATAGCAATGTGTGCAACGATCAGAAAGAGCCCAACAAATGTCGCATGAAGTTTGAGCTTACCCATCTCGTCTTTATTTTTTCCGATAAAACCAAACTCAAGAAGTGCCATGCCCGCCAACGGTATTACCCCCAAAAGGTATGAAGATACTGCTATAACATCAGCAAAACCTCGCCACTGCCCTCCCATAGTAATAGGAATAAATGCATTTTTCATCAGATAAATAAATACACCGACAAAGTAAGTACCGACAATTATCCCCGCATAGCGATTGATTTTCCTAGCAACACCGTTCATATTTCTAGTGAAGAGTATATAGAGCTCAGTCACGGCGATAGTTTCAGCTAAGACCACAGGTATAACCATAAAGAATAGTAGGTTCCATGGCTGGTTACTGGCCAAAAGTTCCATATAGTGTGTCATTGTCATAAATTTTATAAATTAAAACTTTTAATAAAACAAAACCTAGACAAAGTTAAAATGCTTTTGAATTAAGAATTCCATCTGAGAATAACGATTGATAAAGTGGTTCATTAAATTTACGCCGACGGAGCCTCGAATAAGAAAGTGGCGGCGAGGAAGAAAAATATAACCAAAAGAAAGCTATGACAACAAGAGAAAGTAACAAGACTTCCATCACGGGGAATACTGCTTCTGAAAACTGTTGCCAAGCTGCTATGTGATCAAAAATGTTCATAGGACACATTCCTTGTTCTCCAGCCACATAAGGACAACTGTGCGTCATATGCCCCATATTAGAAGTATGGTATGTCTGAAGAACACCAAAAAGACTCAAAAAGCTGTAGGTAATAATAACCGTTAACGCCAAGAACATCTTTAAACTAAATATCCTACTCATAACGTATATGTTACACCCATGGCTCCATAGTATCAATCTGCCTGTCTCCAAAAACAAAAATACCAGCCTTTTGGACTAGTATTGATAATTTCCTTGTTGTTTATGATCATCGAGTAGATACCAGCCTTTTGGATGAATTCTTCCTTTGATATCTACAAAAGACCTCTTGTGATAAACCTCCTCAGTGTGGGTACGTTTATGTCTTCTAAATTTTAATATAGAAGACACTATAATATGTTCTTTCTTCTCAACATCAAACCCCCACTGCCTATGACTCCTTACTGTTTTAATATACATTCCATATTTCTTATCGTATAAATCAACAACGAAATTGAACCAGCAACGAATTATAAAAAATATATCCATAGCTTTAGTTTTCTTTATTTATACATCAAAATAGGAAAAAGAAAAGTCCCGAATTGGGACTTTAAAAAAGTTAGGCTACCAGTAAAGCTTCAGGCTTAAAAACAGTTTTAGCCAAAAGTACAATTATTTTATTATCAGGTGCATATGCCTCTTGCCATTCTCCTATGTTACATAGAAGTATGTCACAAAAGGAGTCATCTTCAGTGACCCCAACTTTCTCTTTAAGTTCATGGGACGCCCCATAAACAACGGCTGCTGCTAGGTTGTAATCTAGCCCAATTGGCGAGCCAAAACAGAAGATTGCACCCGAATGGTGTAGGAACCCAGAAGTACTTCCTTTTGTCATAACTGGGTGGTCATGATTTATATCCTTTATTGTATTAGATAAAAAATTTATAGTTTCCTTTTTAAGGAAGGAGATTTCTAACTCAAAGGGCAGAATATCCATCGAGGAATGACCCGAATGCAGCATCCCCATGCAACCAGAATACTGGCCAGTTAACTCTGCAAAATTAGTGGCCTTTTCAAAAAGACCAAAGGTTGCATCTACAATTTTTTTAGCGCTACCTTTCTGTATTTCTTGTATTTCTTGTATTTTTTTCATTTTTCAGACAGTTTAAGTTTAAGGAATAGTTTTGCATACTCTACTCCTTCCTTGTAAAAAGTCAAAGCCTGAGGTTGACTTTTACTCAGGAAGTGCGATAATAAACAAAACCAATTTTTCACAAAACAATTTACTGCTATGGCTTGTAAAGAAAACAACCAACCCACCAAAGAATTGCAAACTGTCGGTCTTAGAGAATTAAAGTTTGAAGTGATCGAAGTAAGATCAACAAAAACGCCCGAAAATTTCCTGAACGAAGGAATACGGGTCATGCTAAAAGAAAAGATTGCCTATGCGGCAATACTTTCAGTAACACCCGAAAA
Organism: Minisyncoccota bacterium; assembly: GCA_031401615.1. GTDB lineage: Bacteria > Patescibacteriota > Minisyncoccia > Phycocordibacterales > UBA9973 > UBA4124. The sequence goes on from JANNRS010000023.1 coordinate 9,886, forward strand.
GAAACCTACCGGGACTGCAAAACAGGATTTCGACGGTACAAACAGGAGGAAGTACACTCCAACCGGTTTTAAAATCGTTTGTACAAAAATGCTCGAGGCTTTGGGCTTCAAACTTGCAGAAGAGCATATTGTCAGAGCGGTCACAGGTCACGAAGATATTTTCGTAGTGACAAGTTTCCCTGCCGCTGCTCGTGCGTAAGTCTAAAACTAAGCAACCTAATTTTGTCCCAATATATTTAATATGTTGGGACTTTTTTATTAGCTACCTATCTTTGTTCGGGTGATACTGTAGGCTAAAGCAGGGGCACCGAGAGCTTGTCCCAATAAAACTGCCAAAGTTCGAATGTAAACCCCAGAAGAAACAGTCGTTTCAAAAGTAGCAACAAGACACTTTTCATCTTTTGATTCATTTAGAAACTTCTGCCAACCTTCTACTATTTCCTTTTGTCTAAAATCTCCTTCTACTTTTTTTATGACCTCTATAGAACTTTCAACAACTTCTTTCACTGGTCTTATTGCAGTGTTTTGCAAAACAATAGAATGTAGCTCACCTTTTATTTCCGGAAACACGTCTGGTAGCGTCCCCGCTTTGGCATGCATAAAAAGCGGAATGCCATCAACTGGCTTCGAAGAAAATGGTGGATAAGAAAAAACTGTTTGTTTTTTTATTTCGGAAAAAGCTTTTTTTATTTCTTCTTCTGCTGGAAAAGACTCTTTTGTTTTAGTTATTAAGCCAAGCATGTCAAAAGTGTCTGTCGCAACCCCAAAGAGCACTTCGAAAGTATAAGTTTTGTCTAATCCTAGATATTCATCTTTTTCTTTACACCTCTCTCCTGTCAGAAGTAAGACTAAGCCATCAGCCATAGGATCAAGTCTGCCAGCATAAGTTATAGGTACCTCAGAGCCCAGTGAATGTTCGTCACGAAAGCGATCCACAAGAATTGCTAGTGTCTCTCCGGAGCGTTTATATATAGTAAAAACACCGTCTTTATCTTGACTTTGGGCGTGTTTTTGAGTATTATGTGCAGACAACATTTAATTACTATACCTCTTGAAAGAAAGAATTAACAGCCAAATACGAGCAACCGAACTACGTCTACTCGATGCTGAAGGTGAGAACCTCGGTATTTTCCCTTTGGCCGAAGCGATGGAAATGGCTAAAACCCAAGGGGTAGACCTGATTGAGGTCAATGCCCTCTCTCGCCCAGTCATCGGAAAATTGATGGATTTTGGTAAATATCAGTACGAACAGAAGAAAAAACTTCAAAAAGCCCGTGGTGGTGCCAAGGCCACTGAAACCAAGTCTCTCCAGATCAAAATCGGGACCGGTGACCATGATCTCGAACTCAAAGCCAAGACGGCTTCAAAATGGCTCAAAGAAGGCCACCGTATCAAAGTCGAGCTTTTCCTACGTGGACGCTCAAAGGGTATGGACCAAGCTTTCCTGCGAGAAAGACTCGACCGGGTCTTGCATTTTATCACCGAACACTATAAGATAGCTGAACCACATAAGCAGTCGCCCAAGGGCCTTGCGATAGTCATCGAAAGAGACAAAGGTGCTGCAAAATAGTAAGAAATAGTCATGAAAACTAACAAATCATACACAAAACGACTTAAAATCACCAAAACTGGGAAAATTCTGGCTCGAAAGCCTGGCTTTAACCACTTTAATGCTAAGCAAACACGAACTAGCCAGCTCCAAGGACGAAAGCCGGTTGACTTCCCTATGACTGCCAAGCAAATCTCTCAGTTTATTCCTCACAGTTAATATTTAAAAATAATTTAAAGCAAAATCATGACACGAGTAAAAGGCGGACAAAATGCACTAAAACGACGAAGAAATGTTCTTGGGATGACCAAGGGGTATCGTTTTGGACGTTCTACTAAAGAAGCACAAGCTATCGAAGCTATTGCTCACGCTGGAACTTATTCTTTTGCTCATCGCAAAGACAAGAAAACTGACAAGCGTGCTATCTGGCAAGTCCGTATCAATGCTGCCGTTCGCCCTCTCGGACTTTCATACTCAAAATTCATCGATAAGCTCAAGAAAGCAAATGTTCAGATCGATAGAAAAATCCTATCAGACATTGCAGATGCGAAACCAGACACTTTCAAGAAAATTTTTGATAAAATAACTAGCTAAATAAAAACCCTCACTTGAGGGATTTTATTATTTTGTAAGTATTTCTGCTCCTTTTTCGGTAATCAAAACTGTGTGTTCAAAATGAGCACTGCGGGAGTTGTCGGCGGTTTTTAGGGTATATCCGTCACGCATAGTGATGATCTCTTCGCTCCCACGAGTGAGCATGGGTTCGATAGCTATCACCATACCGGGTACCAGTTTTGCCCCTTTGCCAGGCTTGCCATAGTTAGGTACATACGGATCTTCGTGAATAGCTCGTCCTACGCCATGACCTGACAAAGACCTTACTATACCGAGCTTATAGGGCTTCACATACGCTTCTATAGCGTATCCGATGTCTCCGACGGTTGCTCCTGGCACAATGGCTTCTATGCCCTTGTAGAGCGCTTGTTCAGTTACCGCCATGAGTTCTTTGTCTTTAGGGGTAGTGATACCTCCAACTGGTACAGTGATGGCATGGTCGAGGAATACCCCTTCATAATTAAGTCCCAAGTCGAGGGCAATAATGTCGCCTTCTTTAAGAATTCTAGACCCTGGAATACCATGGACCACCTCGGCATTTACCGATGTGATAAGTGAAGCTGGATAAGGATAATCCTGTCCGGATGGTTGGTAATTTAAAAATGCTGGTTTGTGTCCGAGTTTAGTAATGAGAGCGTGGGCATATTCATTGAGCTCACCCGTTGTTACTCCCGGCTTCACTTTCTTTGCAACTTTACGCAAAATATCAGCGAGGATTGGCCCTCCCTTTTTTAGACGCGCTATTTCACTTTCTGTTTTTATAATAATCATAGTATGTAAACACGACACCAATACACGAATAGGTACGAATGATGCGAATATGTTTTATAAATTTTATTATTAATTCGTGTCATTCATTTTCATTCGTAATTTGTGTCGAGTATTTTATTCATCATAAACCCAATTCTTGGCAAATATCTTTGTGAACTTCTTCAATAGTCTGCTCCCCAGAAACACTGTGATACTGCACCCTCGGAGATTCTTTTAACAATTCTATAGCAGGGACAACACTTTCATAGAACCACTGTATTCGCCTCCAGACATCGCCCTCTTCTTTATCATCAGCTCGCCCTCGAGCTTTGAGCTTCTCAAAAGCCCAATCGTCCCCTACTTCAATATTTATAACATGTGGATTCCAATCTAAAAGCTCAAAAGCAGAAACAAGTTCCGGCACTTCATCTCTAATACGCGGAGTACCATCAATGAAGACATGTTGATTGCCATTATAGTTATCAATCAAAACATTGCTCCAAGCATTAATACCTAAAAATGAAGGTGGTAATTTACCGTCATCAATCAATTTCTTTGTCAGCTTAGCAATATAATTATCCTTAGCAATAAGTTTTCTAAAAGCTACTCCTGTTTCAAGCCGAAATGTCTCACCTTCTGGATCCAAAGATTTGATTTTATCTTGGAGCAACTGCGCTTGAGTACCCTTACCGGAACCTGACTGCCCAATAAAGATGTAGACTCCTTTATTCATTTTGAAAGTATACCCCGCCATAGCGAGACAAGCCACTTATTCGTGTAGTGAGATCTGCGCGTCAACTTTTCGAATGAGGTCAATAACAACAGAGACAACGATCAAAAGAGATGTTCCCCCAATAGCAAAGGCGGTAATACCGGTAGAAGATCTGACCACAAGAGGTAATACTGCAACTAGTCCTAGAAAAACTGATCCAACTAAGGTAATACGGGTCACGATAGTTGCTAAATAGTTCATGGTCGCATCTCCTGGACGAATACCTGGTACGAAAGCCCCGTTTTTTTGCAAGTTAGTAGCAATCTGCTTTGGGTCAAAAGTAACAGCAGTATAAAAATATGTAAAGAAAACTACAAGTACAAAGTAAACCAGTGAATAAAGCCAAGTATTTAAAAGAAAAGCTTGAAGACCAGAGGCCACACTTTGAAGCCACGCATGAGAAGAATTGGCAAAAGCTCCAGCTAAAAATTGAGGGAATAACAAAAGTGAGGAAGCAAAGATAATAGGCATAACTCCAGCTTGAGCCAAACGTAATGGTAAATATGTACTATTCCCTCCTAGAGTACGAATACCCCGTACAGCACGAGCGTAAGTCACCGGGACAGGTCGTTCGGCTTCATATATATAGACAACGCCGGCAATAACCAAGATACCAATAGCCGCATATAAAATTACAACTGGAATTTGGTCAACAGTAAAGGTAAAGAAGAATTGAGCAATTTTACTTGGCATAACTGATAAAATACCAGCCATAATAATCATCGAAGTTCCGTTACCAATACCAAACTCATTGATAAGTTCCCCAATCCAAAGCAAGAGCATGCTACCACCGGTAATGATAATAATGTTAGTGATCAGGGCGTTCAGTGACAATACATCGATCGCTCCTTGTGATTGCAAATATTTTATAAAAGAAAAAGCTTGGAGTATTGCCAGTGGAACAGTTAACAAGCGAACATATTGGTTGAACTTCTTGCGCCCTGCTTCGCCGCTCTCTTGCATTAGCTCCTTGAGTCTAGGCACCATCATAGAGAGAAGTTGCATGATAATAGAAGCAGTAATGTATGGACCAATACCAAGCATCACGATTGAGAAATTTGAAAGTCCGCCACCTGAGAGAGCGTTGAAGATACCAAAGAATTGGTTACCAGAGAGAAATTGATTGAGCTTGGTGGTGTCTACTCCGGGAACTGGGATAGCCGCCAAAAGTCTGAAAACAAACAAAGCAAAAACAACAAAGAGTACTTTGTTACGGAGTGACTTATCAGTAAATAATGTTTTTGCTTTTCTTAAGAATGGATTCATAGAGTTTGTACTCTTAACCGTTTACTTTACCACCAACTTTTTCAATCTTTGTTTTAGCAGAAGCGGAAACTTCGCAATCAAAGAATTCTAGCTTTTTAGAGATCTCTCCAGTAGCCAAAATCTTTACATGTGGTAAAACTCCACGACTTCGAGTGATCAAGCCTTTTGCAAATAAAGTACTTGGAGTAACCATCTCACTAGTCTCAAACTTCTTTTGAATTAGCCCAAGATTTACAGTAGCTGGCTTAATAACAAAAGTTTTATTTATATTCTTGCCTCGTCCTCGAAGCTTCGGATACTTTTTGATGATATCACGAATATGCGGACGAATCTTGTGCCCTGCTCGAGCTTTCTGACCTTTAGTACCACGACCAGACGTCTTACCCCGAGAGCCACCGCGACCAACGAGTTTTGCTTTTTTATTTCCTGTTGTTTTCTTTAATGAATTTAACATATATTACTCTTTTGGAATTATAGCTTCAACTTCTGGTGCAAGTTTTATAGGGGTATTAAATGAATGTTTAGTAGAAATACTTTGGAGTGCTTTCATAACAGCCCGAGCTGTGTTTAATTTGTTCTTACTGCCTGATAGAACTTTACTTGAAACATCACGAATACCAGCAATAACCAAAATATCTCGAACCGATGCTCCAGCCACAAGTCCTTTACCTTTGTTTGGGAACATCATGATTTCACTTGAACAGTACTTTGCTCGTACGTCAGTTGGGATAGAACCCTTAGGATTTTTCTTGATCTTGATAGCATTTTTCTTGGCATCTTTAAGAGCTTTAGCAATAGCTAGAGCCGTGTCTCCTCCCTTTCCAGTACCAATACCAACAACACCAGTTTTGTCTCCAATAATCATAGAAACAGCAAAACTCATTCGGCGTCCTCCGGCAACCACACGAGTCACGCGACGGATATCGATAATTTTTTGATCAACATCTTTGACGCGGTCAGCAAAACTTTTGCCACCAGATGGACGTGGACGGCGGTCTGAAGAAGCTCGTCGTGGAGCTCCGAAACTTGAAGAAGTATTTGTAGTTGTTGTTGGTTTATCAGTCATATGTATTAAAATTTAAGTCCGGCCTCACGTGCAGAGTCAGCTAATGCTTTGACTCGACCAGCGTATTTGAAACCATTTCGATCAAAAACTACAGCCTCTATTCCCTTGGCGATAGCGAGCTTGGCTATTTCTTTACCAACAGAGATAGATCCTTCCATCTTAGTCATTTTCTTGGCCTTACTCCCGGCTTTTGTGCAATCGCTAGCAGTAACTAGTGTTGTCGCAGTAGAGTCATCAATAAGCTGGGCGTACATAAAATTGTTAGAGCGAAACACACTCATCCGTGGACGAGACGCAGTCCCAGAAACAAGCGCGCGAACTTTGCGTTTGATTCGGAGTTTCTTTTCTTGTGTGTTTTGTCGTGACATATATTTATTAAAATTTATTATGCGGTTTTCTTACCAGCCTTACGACGAATAACTTCATCGTCATAACGGAAGCCTTTACCTTTATATGGCTCTGGTTTCTTCAGAGCGCGAACCTTGGCAGTGAAAGCCCCAACAAGTTCCTTGTTGATGCCGGTTACTGTTAGATTGTTTTTCTCTGAAGTAACAGTCAGGCCTTCTGGGATTGATACTACCACGGGGTGGGAAAATCCAAGTGCGAGATGTAACTCTGTTCCTTTTACGTCACTCTTAAATCCAACTCCTTCAAGAATAAGCTTGCGAACATATGGAGTATTTACTCCAGCTAACATATTTTTAACATGTGAAGCATATGTCCCCCAAAGCGCTCGAGAAAATGGATCGTCTTTTACTGGAGCAAAAGAAACAACATTGTTTTCAATCGTGACTAGAATAGTATCAGTGAAAACTTTTGAAAGGGTTCCAAGCGGACCTTTCACAGTGAAGATGCCTCCAGTAAAATCTACTGTTGTTCCACTTGGTATTGATAGTTGTTGTTTTCCGACTCTGCTCATATGTTTATTATTACCAAATCATAAATAAAGCTTCGCCACCGACCTGTTCTTTGTGGGCTTGCTTGTTACTGAGTATTCCTTTTGGAGTTGAAAAGACTGTGATACCGTGACCATTTTTAACTGTGTGAATATCTCGAACACCAAGGTAAACACGGCGAGATGGCTTTGAGATACGCTTTACATCAGAGATCTTTGAAATTCCGTTCGGGTAGGCCAATTCAATTTCAAGTACTGGCACATTATTCTTTTCAGTTTTCTTAGAAAAACCAGCGATGAAACCATGATCCTTCAAGCATTGTGCTATAGAACTTTTAACTGCTGAAAAAGGAACAACTACTGATTTCTTAGAAACCATTGCCCCGTTCTTCATTGTTGTTATCATGTTTGAGATTGTATCCATATGTTTATTACCAAGAACTCTTTCTGATACCTGGGATCATCCCTTCGTTCGCATATTCACGGAAGCAAATACGGCAAAGTCCAAAGTCGCGCATAAAGCCATGAGCTCGACCACAACGAAAACAGCGGTTAACCGCTCGAGTTCCGAATTTAGGCGTTTTCTTTGAACGCGCAATAACTGATGTTTTGGCCATATTTTGCTTTATTCCACCTGAAATATCGCCTATATATTTCTGTATCACCTTATTGGAGTGCCCAAAAAGGTTACATAGAGAGAAATAGGGATTTCAAAGGAACTCAAGTATCCTAACAGAATGAGTCGTTTTGGTCAACCTTATAAGTTTTGTAATACAAATTAATAAAAAAACCGTCCATAAAGGAGAACGGTTGGTTTGAAGTCAGGCAGTTACAATATCACCATCATCTACTACTGGTAATGGGCCCATGCCAAAAATATTAATTGACCGAACCCCTTTACCGCTAGCTAAAAAGTCAGAAAGTTTATTTCTTAACTTAATTGCTTGTTGTTTATTCCTATTCTGCGGGAACCCTGCAAGACAAGGCGAAGAAAGTTCTTTAATAAAACTTTCTAAGGTTTTAAGTCTCTGGTCATCATAATAAGTACCCTTGATACGAACCAATTCATTGGTACAAAGTTTCCTAATATGTCTAAGGACAACATTTGAAGAAGTTACTCTACGATGAACTGTATTTAATATGTCAGGTGATTCAGTCGAAGACTTAAACTCTGACATATATTGCCACAACCTTTGATAATTGCTAAGCCTTTTTATGTCATAGATAACCCTCGGCAATATTTTATCAAGAAACTTACTATCGCTACCTTCGCCTTTGTGTGTTCTTTTGTATATATAATAGAGTTCTAATACTCTTTTATAACTTAAAAAAGGTCTTTCACCGAGGATAAGTGATACGTTATTTTTTTCTAATCTTCGAATTTCATTATTTTTATGAAGAATAATGAAATAAAGAAGTACTAATAGAAAACCAACAACGATAAGAAGTAAGAGGCTGGTGACAAAGAAGAGGTTATTGTTCATTAAAAGAACGGTTAGATTTTTCATTTTCTGGTTAGTTTTTTATAAATACTATGCCAAAGAGGATAAAAGTCAATCACGTACAAAATATGCTTCGCTACGTCCGATAAACAGACTATTTTGT
>JANNRS010000024.1:0-4236 GCA_031401615.1 Minisyncoccota bacterium
CAATTTTTATACTCTAGTTGAGTTTACTTATCCGTCTGGGAACCTGCACGTGGGTCACTGGTATGCATTTGCAGTGCCGGATATTTACGCTCGCTATAAACGAATGCAAGGCTTTAACGTGCTTTATCCTATGGGTTTTGATGCCTTTGGACTACCTGCAGAAAATGCAGCTATCAAGTTAGGGGCTGATCCAAAGATTTGGACATATGAACAAATGGATAAGATGAGGACACAACTGCGAAGTATGGGAGCCATGTTTGATTGGGATAGGGAAGTTGTATCTTGTGACCCACATTATTACAAGTGGACACAATGGATGTTCACGCAATTTTTAAAACATGATTTAGTTTATCGTGCAGTTACCAAAGTAAACTGGTGTCCCGCTGATCAGACCATCTTAGCTAATGAACAAGTTGTTGATGGAAAATGTGACCGCTGTGGTGGTGATGTAATACAACGTGATCAAGAACAGTGGATGCTCCGTATTACTAAATACGCAGATAGACTTATTGATGATCTCGAAACTCTCGACTGGCCTCATGCTATCAAAGAGGCGCAAAAGAACTGGATAGGACGTTCGGAAGGTTCAGAAATTGATTTTCAAATAAAAAATCTTGATAAGAAGATTACTATTTTTACAACTCGCGCTGATACACTCTTTGGTGTGACTTATGTAGTTATTGCTCCTGAACATCCGTTAATACAGGAACTACTTTTACAAATTGAAAACAAAGTAGAAGTAGAAAAGTATATATTTAAAGCTAAAAAGAAATCAGAGCTTGATAGACAGCAATCCAAGGAGAAAACAGGAGTTGAAATCAAAGGGTTAGTTGCTATTAATCCAGGTAGTGGAGAAGAAGTTTTTATTTGGGTTGCAGATTATGTATTAGCTAACTATGGCACAGGAATGGTGATGGCAGTACCAGCCCATGATGAACGCGATTTTGATTTTGCTAAGAAGTATGGTTTACCAATAAAAATTGTAATTTCTCCAGATGGAGTAAATGAAACTCCGGAACTTCCATTCATAGAAGATGGGTTCGTCTTTAATTCTGAAATATTCTCACAAATGTCTTCAATGAATGCGAGATTAGAAATTGGTAAAAAAAATAAAACAGTAAAAATGTATCGACTTCGTGATTGGGGGATTTCAAGACAGCGATATTGGGGGACACCTATTCCTATTGTTTATGATTTGGAAGGCAAGGCACATGCTGTGCCCGAAGAACATTTACCGTGGCTTTTACCAAGTGATGTTGATCATACACCAGATGGGACTTCTCCTTTGGCTCGCAGTGTGGAACTATTTCAAAGAACTGAAAAAATATTTGGTAAGGGATGGAAACCTGAAGTTGAAACCATGGATACCTTTGTAGATTCATCATGGTACTTCTATCGTTATTTAGACAATAAGAACCATGAGGAGTTTGCTGATACTAAAAAAATGGCTTCATGGATGCCAATTGACTTGTATATGGGTGGAGCCGAACATACGACAATGCACCTACTCTACTCACGTTTTTGGGTTAAAGCTCTTCATGATTTAGGGCTAGTTAAAGAGCAAGAAGCTTATAAAGTACGTCGTAATCGCGGGATTATTTTAGGCCCAGATGGCAATAAAATGAGTAAATCTAAAAGCAATGTCATTGATCCTGATGAGATAGTAGAGCGTCTTGGTACAGACACGGTACGTATGTATTTGGCCTTTATGGGGCCATACGGTGTGACTACTAACTATCCGTGGGACCCAAATGGTGTTGTCGGTGTTCGCAGATTTTTGGAGCGAGTATGGAAATTGAAAGATAAAGTGGGGGATACAGAAAAAGTTACCGGTACACTTCATAAGGCTATTAAAAAAATAGGTGAAGATATTGAAGAGCATAAATACAATACTGCAATTTCACAGATGATGATTGTTATAAATGAATGGGACAAACAAGAAAATATTTCTCTTTCAGAATATAAAACTCTTTTACAACTCTTAGCTCCATTTGCACCACACATCACCGAAGAGCTTTGGCATGGGCTCGGTGATAAAGAAAGCATCCATCTTGCACCGTGGCCAAAGTATGACGCGGACAAGGTTACTGACGAAGAAGTCACTATTGGTGTGCAAATAAATGGAAAGTTACGTGGCGAGATAACTATTTCTAAAGATGAGAGCAAAGAATCTTTGGAAACTCTCGCCTTGGATCTTCCAAAGATAAAAGAGTACACAAAGGAAAAGGAAATACAGAAAATAATAGTGGTTCCAGGTAGGATTATCAACATTGTTATAAGCGAATAAAACACGCTATACTAAAAAGACATATGTATCAAAAAATTGTCGCCAAATTCAACAACATTTCATTTATCATTATTGCTGGCTTATGTGCTCTTACCCCACTTATCTTCCTCCCCGCTACGGCTGGGGGAGCCTCTATGGTCAAAGGGTTCATTCTATTTATAGGTGTTTTCTTAGCAGTTTCGCTTTGGTTAATAGCTCAGTTTGTAGATGGATCACTCAAAATACCAAAGTCCCCAGCCCTGCTAGCTCTTGGAAGCTGGGTTGCTCTATCCTTAGTAAGTGCTCTAACCTCAGTAAATGTCTCAGTAGCTCTTTGGGGACGAGGCTTCGTAGTTGACTCTTTTGCTACATCACTAGTGCTAGCCCTTTTTGTTTTTATGATTACGACCTTTGCTCGTGACCAGCGTAGGTTGGTAAAACTTTTCTTAGTAACATTTGCTGGCTCTGCTTTGACAGTATTTTTGCAAATAATTCTCTACGTTTCTCAAAAAGTTCCTTTTGTTTCAAAATATCTTGGACACGTAGCCAACCAAGGAACTCTTGTTGGTTCATGGGTAGATTTTGCTTATTTCGTAACCTTTGTATTTTTATTGGCACTTTTGATGTATGAGGTATTGATACCAAAAGGATTCTTTAAGATACTATCTTTTGTTACCATGGTTGTTTCTTTAGTTTCTCTTATTTTCCTCAACTTTAAAACAGCTTGGATTGTTACTATCGTTTCAGCTTTAGTAGTATTTGTTTATAAATCTTCTGTTGAGCGTTCTTTAAAATCTCGTTTCCCCAACATTATTAGCGAAGATGGGCAATCACCAGACACAGAGAAAGCTCAATTTCCGATTATGTCTTTGGTGGCGCTACTCATTGGGTTATTTTTCTTTCTAAGTAGCTCTTCAATAGGTTCTTCTATTTCACAATCTGCTGGTATTTCGTTTAATGATATTAGGCCTTCCTTCACGACAACTACACAAGTTATGAGAAGTGCTCTCTACAAGGACCCATTGTTTGGAGCTGGAGCTGGGCGTTATAGCGATGTTTGGAATTTGTATCACCCTACTGCTATAAATAATACGATATTTTGGAATAGTCCTTTTGAAACAGGTTTTAACCTTGTTCAATCTTTAGCGACAACAAACGGATTATTGCCAACATTAGCATTAATGGTTGTTCTAGTGATCTCTATTATGCACGGCTTCAAACTGTTTAACTACCAGTTTATTGATAGGTTTACTCGCTTTATCGCGGTGACTTCATTGATTATGACTTTAGCTTTTGTTATGCTTTTTATCTTTGCTTCACCAGGTATAGTCTTAATCATTTTTGGTTTTACTTATATAGGACTTTTGTTCGGAGTTTCTTCATTGGTTGGTAAGACAAAAGTTGTATCTATAGAATACTTAAAAGACCCCCGTACTAGTTTCTTTGCCATTTTATTATTAGTCGTAGCTTCTATGTTCGGTTTCTCAGCTGTTTATTTTACTGGCAATAAATTTGCAAGTATCGTCCTTTATAATAAGGCCGTGACTGCTGTTGACCTACCTACCACTGAGAAATATCTAAATAAAGCAATACAACTTTCAAATAGCGATATTTACTGGAAAGCTAGGACTGCCCTTTACATAAATCAGTTTAGAACATTGGCAGCAAAGGAGAATCCAAGCAAGACAGACCTCCAATCATTGTTTACTCAAGCAGAACAAAGTGCTCAAACTACTATAGCTTTGGATTCTGGTAATTCTAATAGTTGGCTAACTCTTAGTCAGGTTTATCAACTTATCGCTGATTCTTCTAATGCTGAAGTACTAACAAGTGCAACACAATCAGCACTTGAAGCTGAAAATAGAAACCCCAATAATCCTTTCTTTAAATTAAATAATGCAAATATTTATTTAATTAAAAAAGATAGTACTTCGGCATTAGCTGAGATTAGTAAAGCTTTGGTTTTGAAG
>JANNRS010000025.1:0-26910 GCA_031401615.1 Minisyncoccota bacterium
CCTGGACGCTGACCCCGTACTCCTGGAGTTCGCGGATGATGTCGATGACTTTGGAGTTGCGCAGGTCCGGGCAGTCCTCCTTGAAGGTGAGCCCGAGCACGGTCACGGTTGAGCCGAGAATGCTGTGGCCGGCGTGGATCATCTCCTTGACGGCCCGCTGGGCGATGAATTTCCCCATGCCGTCGTTGATCCAGCTCAAAAATTATGTTATAAGTATAGGGTTCTAAATATTCCCTGGTAGCTTAGTGGTAAAGCAATCGCCTGTTAAGCGATGGACCGTAGGTTCGAATCCTACCCGGGGAGCAATAGAGGTATCAGAATAAATATCCTTCAAGGTCTGCAATAAGATGCTTTTGTGTTTTGAGTAGTCTAATGTCATATGGTTTTTTGATATTCTTTTACCTTCTTTTCTAAACGCTTATTATTGTAAATCGGCAATATTTCCATGACCTTGTTCCAGTCCAAGGAGTGTAAATTATCAAAGTGATACTCCTTAGAAACATATAATCGGTCCAAAAATGCACGCTCACGCGTAGCTATCGCATAACCATCTTTGTGTTCAATGCCAACCGTATTACTCAAAACATAATCTTTCATACGAATGAATGTAATTTTTTGTTCATCAACAATAATTTCTCGATTTATATACGAAGCAACAAAAATATTTCCATAATGTTGGAAATTAACACCTTCTCTTGTTAAAACAGTTTCGAAGCTAATGTATGAAGGAGTATAGATACGAGTGGCTAATTCAAATCGATCGTATTTTGTGTCTTTTGCAAAAAAACCGCGACGAACACGAATCAACTTTCCAGCTTTTACATATCTCTTTAATCTATCAGAAACAACCTTATTATCATTTTCATTCCATAATAAAGCCACATCTTTTGTGGAAAAGATGGTTTTTGTAGATCTCAATAAAACCTCTAAATATTCGCCTTTTGTTGGTACTTTATCCATTTTGTGACTGGAAAGGGACTTAAATACCCCTTACAGTCACAATACTAGCATATTTCACTAAAAAACGCAATCAAGTTACTTAAGAGACTATTTGTCTAAAGAAAGGGGTACCTTGCAGAATCCCTTAAGGCATTAATCTTGGCAAACAAAAAAATATCAGGTAAATAACATTCGAACATCTGTCTCGGCTAAGCCTCCGGCGAGACGGGTCGTCCCAAGTTCGGAGTCGTAATGGTATAATTTATAATATGAAAAAATTAATTATTTGGGCAATAGTTATTATTGTATTAGTTTTGGGATATTACACCCTGTCACCACTTTTTATAAAGAAGACACTATATGAAGTAGCTCCTGTTACTACAAATACCAATGTATCTACCCCCATGAATAAGCTCTCTCCTATTATAGGAACCTCCGGGCATCCAGCATCAGGGACAGTGAGAATAATTAAAACTGAAGATATAACTATTGTTCGATATGAAAATTTCAAAACAATAAATGGTCCAGATATTTATGTCTATCTGGCAAAAGATTTGGAAGCAAAAGACTTTATATCTCTCGGAAGAGTAAAAGCAACTGAAGGTAATCTCAATTATGAAATACCTGATAACATAAATGTAGAAGACTATAAATACGTTTTAGTGTGGTGTAAAGCTTTTGGTGTTTTATTTAATTGGGCTGAGATTAACTAAATTAATTTCCAAAAGTAAATGCATATCCTCGAAATCCTGAGTTTTTAAAGCGAAGCTCGAGCATGTGAGACTCTGTTTTGCCTTTGGTGTCTACTAGATTATAGAGACGCGAATCAGAAAAGACGACTTCTCCATTATTTACATCACTACCAGAAATAGTACTACTAATAGGCTCGCCATCTATAAATATCTCTGCGATCACAGGAGAACTGGCATCAGCAACGAGATGGACCTTACCGGCTGTAAACTGATAAAAGAGAGAACCGCTATCACTGACAAGTCCAATGTTCTCGAATACTTGTTTCCATTTACCAGAGAGGCTAAACCTACTATCAGGGATACTTATTGGCTCTTCGTAAGTACAAACACCACTTTCGCACATGAGGGCCTGACCATACTGTCTTTCGGCACGCTGAGAGCCCAGATAGGTCTCAGGACTGATACCGCGACCAGTTTCAGTTACGTTATTGAGCTTAGTAATATTGCCTCCAGGAAGTAGTGGCTCGCCTAGTCTTTTATTTCTTTCATTTAACAAATCAATAATTTTCTTTTCTGTTTCTTCGTATTTTCCTTCGCCAATATGATCATAAACCACATAACCATCAATATCGATGATATACTTGCGTGGCCAATATTGGTTGCCCCAAGCATTCCAAGTGCTGTAGTCATTGTCTAAGACTGCCGGAAACTTGAGACCAAATTCTTTGAATGCTTTTTCAACATTTTCTTTTTTGTGTTCAAAAGCAAACTCAGGTGTATGTATGGCAATGATTTGTAATCCTTTGCCATTATACTTTTCATTCCAAGATGCTAAGTACGGAAACGTCCGCTGACAGTTGATGCAACTATAGGTTACAAAGTCTATCAAGACTACTTTTTTACCAATGAATTCTCCTATAGTTATAGATTTATCATTGGTATTTATGAACCCTTTGGGATTAACTACTTCATGATACTTTTTGAAAGTTGTTTTCTTTTTCTCTGGCGCAATAGTCTCTGAAGCTGTAGTATTTAGGATTTCATTTACTGCACTTTGAGGTTGCGACTTGCCGAACACTAGTATCGAAGCTCCTGTGGCCAATGCGACAAGGACAATATAGAGAATTATTTTTTCACTATTTATTTTCATAATTTAAAGTACTTATTTTAATCTTTCACTAATCATGGTTTCTATTTTGGTAATATCAAATAATCCTCCGTCGACTACTGCAGTTTGAAGCTTTTTATCAAGCCCACTGATAATAAATATACCAACGAGCACAAACAGTATGCCAAGTCCTCGCTTGAACCAACCATTTGGATCTGAAACATTTGTAAGTCTACTTGTAAATCTCTGACCAAGTCTAGCCACCAAAAATAGCATTAGTCCCAACCCGAGTGCATAGACAAACAGATACAACAAACCTTTGCCAAAACTTGCCGGTAAGACTGTAGCAAGTATTACGAAGTATGTCGGTGAACAAGAAGAAAATACTGGCCCAAGAGCAGCTCCAATAAGGATATCTCCCCCTGTCCCCTTTTTCAGAAATCCTTTACCCATAAGCTTATTTGAACCAACAGAGAGCTTGCTGACAAATGGAATTTTTTCCCATAACCCCGGAAACACAGAAATAAGGCCAAAGATAATAAGTATCCCCCCAGATATACCTTTCCAAACAATAGGCGGGATAGAAACAAAAGCCGTGCTCCATTTAAGGAGTAGGGTAAAGAGAACAATAGAAACAATCAACGAAATAATGATGGTACTACTTTTGTGTTTATTTTCCCCATCGGATACGGAGCCACCGATAATCACAGGAAGAAGCGGCAAGATACACGGCGCTAGCACTGTCAGGATACCAGCTATGAAAGAAATAAATAGGAAAGCCATTTATTTTATATTTGTCAGAAGAGAAGCTAGGGTCGGAGAACCAGACCACTTAACAAGCTGTGCACCACCTTGATCAACTTGCACAAATGTGTGTTGATAAGTTATGCCGTACTTCTTCTTAAGCTCGCTTGATTTGTCATAATCAACCTCAAGGATATGTGTCCCTTTTGGAATATTAGAGAGATTAGCTTTGATATCTACATCTACAGCTTTGCAGGTCGGGCACCATGAAGCCTTAAAGAAAAGCACTACCTTGCCATCCTTGGCCCAAGCTAGTTTCTCTGGTGAGTAAACTTCGTAAGAGCCTTTAGACATCATCATCGCATCTTTCTCCATCATGCTATCATCCTTCATTCCATCTTTTTTCATCATAGCGTCATCCCCGTCTTCCATAGCATCGCCCTTCATCATCTCACCCTTTTCCATCATAGCTTCTTGTTCCACGGCTTCTTTTTCGGCCATCATAGCTTTTTCTCCCTTACTTGATCCTGAAAAAGCAATTACCCCAAAAACTATTAGTACTAACACAATAACTCCACCAATAATTCCTCCGTTTGATTTCTTTGGTTCCATACTTTTAAAAATTATTTTTGATATAAACCAAGTATATAGATGTGTTTTTATAATGTAAAGACAACTTTACATTGTTTCTGGGGAAAACTAATGAAAATATCGATTATACCCCCTAGCGATAACCTTGAAGATCACCATTGTCACAAGTGCTCCGAGTAGCCAACCGTCTACCGGTAAATGTTTGAGCGATTGGATAACAATGCCTAAAAGGATAACTACAAGTCCAGCGCTATACCCTACTCTCCCAGCTCGATCACGATGAAATTGCTCTCGCTCATCAGAAACAGACTCGTGAACTACCAAGCCAGTAAATAAGCCTACGAAAACTACCAATAGTGCCAGTGCCAGCATTTGAAACATACTCGGCATAAACACATCAGCTGGGTTAAATAAAACAATTGCAAAAATAACCAGCGCAATAGAGAGAAATATTTCTTTTTTAGAAAATGAGTTCATCATATATTAATCATACCAAAAAAGAGCCTCAACTGTAGTTCTGAAAACTTTGGCCAGTGACAGCGCTAAAGCAACAGAAGGGGTGTAGTTCCCTTTTTCAATGGCAATAATGGTCTGTCGTGTGACAAAAACCTTCTGCGCCAAGTCTTCTTGCGTCAGCTGTGCCTCAAATCTCTTTTTATAGACATTATTTTGTAATTGTTTCGACATCGTCTCAAACTATACACATACCATAGTGTCAGGTCAACTTAACAAACTCATTCGAACATCTCATCCTGTAGTAGAATAAGTTATATCGGGTTCAGAGGTAGTCAACAAAAAGCACAAAAACCCCTTGCGGGGTTGTTGTGTGCAGATCACTTATCAACTTTAACATCTTTAAGTGACCTACCAAGACATACTACTAAAAAGGTCCTAAACTGTCAAGTATTTGTAGGCTTGACTTATTGCCCATAATATACTACTATTATTGGGCAAAAAGAGCTTCTCGAGACACGTCGATCTTTAGGTTTTATTTTGTATATTATTCGTTAGTTAACCAATTCTATGACAGGTACAATCAAAAAGATTACTGACAAAGGTTTCGGTTTCATAACTGCAGAAGGACTTGGAAAGGATTTATTCTTTCACAGTAACGCTCTTGTAGGAGTTTCATTTGATGAACTTCGCGAAGGTGATTCTGTTAGTTTTGAAATGGAAGAATCTCCAAAAGGAATGAACGCTGTAAACGTACAGCGCGCATAATCCTTTAAAAGATATAAAAAGACCCAGAATTTATTCTGGGTCTTTTTATATCTAATATTTAAACAAATGATAAAACAAAGCTACTATTTAGATATGCCAATATTCCAAGTAGGCACAATAACAAAATAGCCAAAGCAATATTTTTAAAATGCTGTTTCCGAAACTCAACAACAATCATACCTATCAATACTAAATAAATAATTAGTATCAAACCAAGATATATACGTTGCACAGTTTTCCCTTGATTGACTAGCAAACGCTCTGCGGTAGTTGAATATCTTATAATTTCAGAGTTTGGGTCTGTAGAGATGATCGGTTCATCAGTTTCATTCAAATTTTGAGCAACAGCAAATAGCGGTTCATTTATCAATAGAATTGGAGCTGGTTCTTTTGGATCAACTGGCGCTTGATTAACGCTAAGACTCTCCCCTTTAACTTCCGGAGCTACAACAACTTTTTGTACTGGGACTTTTTCTTCTTCTTTGGTGACAGCAATATCCTCCGAAACAGAAATTACTTTACGAGGCTGAGGTTGTCTACCAAAAAGTTGGACAACGAATGTTGTCGACTGTCCTTGATAAGTACCTTGGTAAGTGGCAATTCCAGTCTCGTCGAATTTATCACTTATTAAATTTGCTAAATGGGTTGGAGAAGCTATCCAAGCATTTTCAACATCTACTGATTCACTAAAGTTAATAGCTAGGTTTTCTCCGGCATAACTAAATCGATAACCTGCTTTAGTAAACCACTGCCAAGGTGTCGCTCCAGTAGGACTAGTATGTGCAAAATACTGATGATCAGCCATGTCTTTGGCCTTCATAAGTGCCGCGGCTTCAAGAGTAGGGCTAACCCTTAGGGCTTTCCCCCCAACAGCTAAACGTTGTTCATTGGTCAGGTCAACCAAGACTGCTGGCAGGACCGCTGCCCCAAAGTCTGTCTTATTGAGGATATAAGAGCTTCCTAGGGACGTACAGAAGAGAATAAAGGCTAAGCAGGCTAAAACAGCGATACTACGTTCTCGAAGCAAGTGAGGCTTATAGCTATTCCCCTCATGAGCGATCAAATACTTTTTGACATGATTAGCCATATGTTGCATAAATTATATCAAATTAAAATATATAATACAACAACTTATTTTAAGATATAGCCTATACCATCATTCATATTTATTACTTTTATTTTTTTTAGTTTAATATAAGAAAGGATTTCCTCTAAAGCTTTTTTATCTAAAGATCCCCCACCATCATCATCAATATCGTGAAATTCTAATATCAACCAAGTCTTTGATTTTACAGCATAGTCAATATAATCCTTTAGAGTACCCAAAGATACATTACTTTCTACATATTGATCTCTTAGCATATAAGGATCGGTATTTTTAGTATTAAAGCCTCTAAGAGTACTCCTAGCACCTATATAGGTTGCATTAATAGTCTCTGCTCTAACAAGATTATTTACGCTACCATAAGGATAGTTAAAAACAGTTGTATTAAAACCTAGAGACTTAAGCTTCTTTTTCGCGCCAAGTATCTCTTCGGCCATCAAAGGCAAGCTCAAAGATGTTAAGCGTGCATGGGTTTTTGTATGTGACTGTATTTCGTCTTTATTTTTACTAATTTTTTTAAGTTGATCAATATCTAAGTATCTTTGGTAACCTAAGTAATCAGTAACAACAAAATGTGTCGCATTTATTTTATACTTTAATAAAAGTGGTTGTAATTCTGTATAAGAAGTACTGTAGCCATCATCGAAATTAAGAGTGATCATTCCCTCTTCAAAATTTCCAATTTCAAGCTCTTTAAGACTCATATCTTTTATAGAAAGCTCACCTTGAGTTTTAATTAGAAACAAAACTGTTAAACTAACAGTTTTTTGAGGAATACGAAATGTTCCTGAAGCCTCAGTCCATGTTTCCATCGGAACAAACCAGTTTAATCGATCATGTTTATAACTACCATCTTCCATTTTATACTGAGCAACAATTTCAAATGGTGTAGTACTTTTATATTGAGTTGATACAAAAAACTCTTTTGATTCAGTAGTATTTATGGGTTTAAAATACCAACCAGAATGAGCATCTTCAGCTGGCGTGCCCTTAACACTAACTTGTAAAGCTGCGGGATTATTACTAAGTATATTATGACTAGAATCAATTAAGCTGTATTTATTGGTAATCCAAAAAGACTGTTTTTTATTCAACTGATCTGGTGATGTTACAACGAAATTAGATAACAAATTATCTGATTTAAAAATAAAATTAGGGTTATATTTTTTTATAGATTTTAATAACGATGATTGCTTTTCTGATTCTAGATATTCTGGATATTTTATAGGCAAATTACTATTTTCTGTAACATAGCTTTCTATTTGTTTTATCTCTTTTTTTGGAAGAGATTTTATAACGTCTTCCCAAGATACTTTATCTACTGGTAGAGTTACATTTTTTTCAAAAACTGCTTCAGACTGACCATCTTTTGACCATACAGATACCCCTACACCACCTGTAGTTGGCATACCCATATCCTCAACTTCAAATGAATCAATAATTAAATTACCATTAACAATACAAGATACTGTATTATCAAGAACCCCTATACCTAAATCTACAGATTCATAATCAAAGCTAATAAGGCCTGATGTTTCTAGTACAACTCGTTTACCATTTTTATATTGAGCAACATTAATCCTATCTTTAGAATAAAAGCATCCAATATAATTTTCAGTATTATTAAACCGCGCAATAACAGAAGTATCTACTGATGGTGATACTTTACCACTAAAAATTGAAATGTAGTTTTTCCACGGTAAGGTTCCGTCAATATATGTAAAAGCTCCTGTTGTGTCTTCTGCTGAAGAGACAGTGAGAATTTTATCTTTAACCGTTACATTCCCCCACGACTGTTTCCATCCATTATTTTCATTAAAAATATCAGTATAAGGTAGTTCTTTTGTTCTTCCATTATTTAAGTTTTTTACTAACTCTTCACCTGATATATTTGGTGGTGGCTCAAGTCGGTGAAATAAGATTTTATTTTTACCTTTATAATTATTAAGATAATTATCGTCTGCTGGCCAGACCTGAAAAAATGTAGCTTTATATATTTTTTTAACCAAAGAGTTAATAATGTTTTTACTCTCTGGAAAATTCTTAGTTTGCTGTCCAAAGTCCCCAAAAGGATAAGAAAGTAAGGTTACTTCTTTATTTAGTAGTTTCTGAATAACCTCTTTAGATAAGCTTAACTCTCTTTCGAGACGCGAAGTATACTCTTTGTTTGTTTCTAATCTATTATTTTCTAAAATCCACATTTTATTACTAAGAAAATTTCCTTTATTATCTTTTTTATCAATAGAAATAAAACCTCCTTGTTCTTGTTGTGCGTGAGATTCAACAAACCATCTACCCGAATTTTCCATATCAACAAGCTCTGAAGAATCTAAATAGTAATTTCCTTTTTCTGATTCAATAGACTGGTGTGAAGCTACAAACATTACAGCTTTAAATCCAAAAAACCTCAAAACAAAATCACTTCCATAATAGCTATCTTTTCTACCATCATCAAAAGTTAATAAGAATGATTTGTCAGGTAAATCTTTTTTACCATCCATAAACTCTACAAAATCTTTTGGTGTTATTGTTTGATAGCCTGATTTTTTTAAAGATGCCATATGTTCAAAAAAACGATCTGGCGTTAGGCTAAACCTGTCTGGATTTTCAACAATTCCGTGGTAAACCAAAACTGGGATACTATCAGCGTTAATATTTTCTGTAGATATTTCTGCAACTACTGGCTTGTGAGAAACACGAAAAATAAAGTATGAAAACTCTTTTTCAAACCGAGGAATATATTTAGACAACTGCCCGTTTACACTACTAGTTAAAAGCATGAAAAAAAGACTCGTAACTATAATAGTACTTAGTGCTACTAAAAATCTTGTCTTTTTTATATAGTGTCTCCTTATCATATTTAAAATACTTAATTAATATTACCTGGTACCCCAACCACGATCCTTAATCTTAAACACTGCATAAAAGATAATATACGACATAAAAAGTGATCCAATAATCTGCCAAAGAAAAAGATATGGCCAATATTTGTCATTTTTTGTAACAGATTTAGAGTAAATAATAAAAAGTGCAGCCATAAGAAGTACTCCAAACAAATAGTATGCATTTGAAAAGCCAAAAAATATAGGGTAGAAATAAACATTTAATAAACCAACTATAGGAGATAAGAAAGAGAACGTTATTAATGGGAGAAAATAAAATAATGCAGTTGATATATCATTTTTAAATAAAAACTTTAAAGTAAATAAACCATTAATTATCCATGACTTTTTCCATCTAAGTTGTTGCTTAAAAAACTGTTTTATATTATTTGGAGCAATAGTATAAGCTTGAACCCTGTCTGAATATATGGTTTTATATCCCTCTCTAAGCATCCAGGTAGTCAAAGATCGATCATCTCCATAGGTAACTTTTGTACCGAGAAATTTTTCATTTAACCAATCTTCAAGTACTAATAACACTGGTTCTTTTCTATATGCTGAGGAACATCCACTACAACAGAAAACCATATAAAATGTTGATTCAGCTGCTTTCATGACACGAAAAGATACATTATAATAAGCCGATTGCATCTTAGTAATATAGTTTTCACTAGCATTTGCAACATCAGCATGTCCACATACGGCAGCAACCTCAGGATGTATAAATGGTTTAATTAACTCACGGACAGTATCTGGTCTAATGTATGAGTCACTATCAAGTTGTATAACAATATCTCCTTTTGCTAAACGAAAACCTGCAGCCATACCTTCTCGCTTACCACGATTTTTTTTCCAAGAGATAATAGTTAATCTCTCAGGATTATCCTTTTTTATTCTTTCAAGTATTTCTCCAGTACTATCGGTACTTCCGTCATTTATTACAATTACTTCACACTTTTCTTTTGGGTAGTCTGCTTCCAGACAAGACATTACTGTATGCTCTATAGCATCTTCTTCATTTTTACAAGGAATAACAAAAGTGATAGATGGTTCATATTCTTTAGCTTCTTCAGTATCAACTAAAACAGAATAGCTCTTTTGGTAAAACAAAGCAGCAAATAATCTAGATAAAAGAAAGGCGACTAAAGAAACACTATATATAAATATGAATGGATGATCATAAAAATCTGGAAGTGTTTTTGATCTAATGATCAATAAGGCAATAAAGATAATAAGAGTAATTGCTGAAAAATAAACAACACTAGAAACCTTCGTTCCTAGAACTTTTGCCTTTTTTAGGGTAATAGATTTTTGCTTATTTAGCTTACTTAATATCATATAAAAGCGATTTTATATTATCACAATTATATAGATATGTCAATAGATACGTAGGTAGAGTAAGGGTTTAAGTATTGTTACTTTACAATAATAATGCCTTGATTTGAAAGATTTTCTGTTAAATTATCAACTGGTTTTACAAGACTGACTCCGTATTCATACCAAAACTTACCGGCTGAAGGACCTCCATTACAAGTACCATCAGATTCCCCAGGATTCTTCACCCACAGGAAAGCATCAATAAGATTGTAGCCTGTTGAAATAGTAGGAGAATGGCCAATAGATCTACCAGGTGGGTTGCACCACTCATTACTTGCTGATGGGCCCTGTCCATTACGACTTGTATCAATAATAAAATGTTTATTGTTCAATAAGGAAGACAGCATATAACCGTAATCAATTTCATTATTAGTAGACCTAAAATTAGAGACATTGGTTACAAAACCATCAGCAATGAAAATATCTGTTTCTTTCAGAGCTCCTACTACATCTGTCACCTTGCGCCAATTACTATGCCCTGCATCAATATATACCTTTGTATTTGGAGCATTGTTTTTTATAGTTAATAATGCATTTCTTAAATCATTTCTAGCATCAATGGAATCTTTTTTTAAATAATTGAACGACAAACCAAGCAGGTCAGGCTCAAGTATTACCCATGCTTTTTTAGTACCAATCCCTTTTGCTACTTTAGTTACCCAACTAATATAGGCTTCACCGTTTTGAAGTCCACTTCCCCATTTATATAATTTTGTATCAGGACTGTTATATATAGTTAAAACTGGAATCTTATTAGATTTTTCTGCCAGAGAAACTTTTGTATCAACGTAAGACTGAATATCTTTACTTGTTCTGTTTGAAATCCATATTGATTGAGGGGTGCAAGCCAAAGTAGCAATATCTTTATTTAGGGAAGGATTTTTTTGATATTCTCTTAAAGCTTGAAGGTCTTTGTCCCTATAAAAAGTAGATTTAGCTAGTAAATTATCACAACTTGTTGAGGTGTTCGGGGTTGAAATAATGGAACTTCTAGCGATAACATGAATGGTTCTAGAAACTGAACTCTTATTACCAGATTTATCATAAGCAGTATAAGTTATAATCTTGTCCCCTGATGTATCAGTTAGAACAGGAACACCAATTGTTACTAATCGAGGGCTAGGATCTAAATTATCTTGTACAATAGCCCCTAAGTCTCTATAAAAACTATTTTGTAAAACGACATCTTCACTTGCACCTACTATTTGTATAACAGGACTAACAGAGTCTAATGAAATAACCTCTTTAGGGGCAATATCACTAATCTTATAATCCTTAAATGATACGTCCATAAAATCTGTTCTTACCCCAGAATAACCATTTGTGGTAAAAGCCTGCCCACCAAAATTTATCCCATCATCTATTGCTGATAATTCCTTTACCCAAGTGTTTCCAGAAAAATTGGTATAAACATTTATTGTTACTTTACCGTCTTGACTATTAAAAATCTCTGATTTCAAACCTATCCAAGTATTAACTGGTAACAAGTTTGGATTAGTATTTATATTATAAACCCCTGGGATAACTTTTTTACTGGCTACTGTATAATAATTTCCATTTATCTTCTTTTTTACAATTAAATTACCATCAACCCTAATCCCTGCATAATATAGATTGTTACCATCTTTATATCTATTAAAAAATAATAAACCGTTAGAAGCATTTCTATTTGGACTACTACTATTATTAAGTTTATCTATTCTAAAATAAGCTTCTTGTGTAGAATCAAACCATGTTGTTTTTGTAACAAGACGAAAAATATTTTGGGGGTGAATACCACTATCAGTATCTCCAGGATTTGTTCTTTTGTATTCAACATACCACTTATCATTAGCCCCTAAATCTCCCTGTATCGTCTGGGCGATATCACCAGAAACTGTCATCCTTCCACCTGAATTTAACCAAAATTTTGAATTAGTAGAAGTACTCATACTAGATGATTCCTCAATAACAGAAAAGTCGGAAACAAAACTATTTATAACACTAGAAAGGAATTGTGTGGTTGGCTTAAAAGGAGAAACAACCCTTACGTTTTTATTAGAGAAATAGCCGAAAATCAAAACACTAACAAAAATTAGTACAAACATTACTATACCTAGTTTTAAAAATGACCTATATTTCATGTTATATGTTACCAATTATAATAGTCTTTTATTAAGATAACAAGCCTTAAAATATCTTTAAACTATCAACCTTAAAAGGTTCCTCTGTAAGACCACTAGCGCCTTGTAAAATGACTCCTTTAATATACTGATTTGTACTTGTAATACCTAGATCTGAAAGAGGAATACTCACATTCTTCCATGACGTAGAAACTGCACCTCCATTTAAGTAATTATTTAATAAAACGGAGTTTAAAGGTACTCCAGATTGATCGAGTAATTTTATCTGAAGGTTTTGGTTACCTATTAAATCTCCTTTTATATCAAAACTAAGTGTTGTTCTAATGTCTGATTGAATAATAGGTGTACTAATATATAACCCAGCCCAAGGAGAACTAAAGGAAATTTTTAGCGAATAATTACCAACAGAAGGATCTGTGTTTGAAAAGTCAGTATTTGTATTCCATGACCAATTAGTCCAAACTCTATTTAATTGATCACCGTAAATTATATGTTCTACATTTTGAACCAAGAAGTGTCCTGTGTCATTTTCCCAGAAATATAAACCACTCCAATTTAATTTCATCACAGCAAAAACAACACGATACTCGCCAAGCGTATTAGTACTCCAGTTTATTGAAAACTGCTTAGTCTCACCCGCAGAAAGTGATTCGCCGTCAAAGTATCTGTTATAAACCCTATTGCCATCGGCATCAAAAATATCATAATAAAAGATTGCAAAACCAGAACCAGTGCCTTCATTCTTAACACTAGAAGTTATAAGAATTTCTTGCCCTGGTAAAATTTCACTTCTTGATATTGTTGTACCTTGGTATGTAGGAATGAAAGCACCACTACCACCTAATCCGTATAACCAAGAAGGGTCTTGACTGTCTATAGAACTTAAAGATCCGAGTATTCCGTGGTGGCCAGAGTTTGAACTATCAATAACATCCTGACCAAAACCTTCATTTAATTTCCAGTGTTTTATTAAACCATTACCGGTTCCAATAGATTCAGTGTTTATATTTGCTATAATCTCATTAATATTTTTTGGCAGTGTCCAAACTCTAACTGAATCAATTTCTCCCTTAAATGGCTCGGAAAAATTATAGGGATTATTACCCATATAAACCAAATTATCACTAACAGAAACATCTCCATTAAATGGTTTTATTGCAATAAGTAATCCATTTTTAAACAATTTTAAATATTTTCCATCATAAACAGCTGAAATATGTACTAGTTCGTTTTCTGTTATTGCAGGGCCTTCTAATACCGATGTTTCCCCCTTTGTATTCTTTAGTGAAAAAATAGGTATTATTGAACTAGAAACATACTTATAACCTAGAGACCAATCTACTCCACTTGGCCCAGATTTTTCAAGTATCGAACCACTAGTTGTCACATTTTTAGGCTTGAAAATAGCTTCAATAGTAAAGCCATTTACTTCCTCAATATTCCACCTCTCAAAATTAACATAGTCATCTATTCCATCAAACGATAAAGATCCTGAAAGAGAGCTCGTCAAATTAATAGATGTATTATTAACTGTGAAATTAATAGAGGCACTTATTCTTGTATTACCAGCGTTATCCCAAGCCTGTGCTTGCAATTGATGGCTTCCATTTATAAGAAGGCGTGAATCAAAAGAAGCATTATATGGAGAAATAAGTATATCTTGATCAACTAAAAACCCATCTATTATATATTGAACACGTTCAACTCCATTATTATCAGTTGCCGTAGAGCTGATTGAGAATGTATTACTTACTGAGGCTCCATTTTGTGGAGAACTAACTGAAACTGCTGGACGAATAATATCTCCCTGAAATCCTGCAGAAACAAGATCTAAATTATAATTATCTACTTCTAGAAAACCATTTTTATTTATAAGATGAAAAACTGTTACTGAAACAACATCAGAAGGTACTGTAAAATTTCCTTCAAACGTTGACCACACTAAAGAAGGTATCGAGTTTCCTAGCCATTTATAATATACACTGCCATTTGCTCTTTTATACTGGGCAGTTACGGTTGTCGCAACATCTGACCTAAAAATGTCTTTAAATTTGTATTGTTTACCAGGAGTAACTGCAACATTATTAAAAACCCATTTTGCATCACCTGAAGAATAAGACTTCACATCTATCCTAGCTGCTTTAGTACTATCAAAACCTTCTGCTGGATACGTAAAAATTCTAGTGTTTAAGCCACTACCACCTTTTAACCAATTCTCTGGGATTGAAGGATTAGCACTTGGTGTCTCAAAAGAATTATTTAAAATCAAATTATTTTCAGATGGAACACGCTCTTCGATTACAAAAGTATAGTAATAATTATTCCATTCATGAAGACCTCTCCAGTCGTTAAAAAATAGACCTACTGAAACTCTATACGTACCAGCAGTTACAGGAAACCAATCAAATGAAAATGCTCTTGATTCTTCATTCAAAAGACTAACATCTGTCCAAGCATTATAAGTAACCCTAACACCTTCAGAATTATAAACTTCGACATCAACAACAAATGGATCTGTTCCTCCAGAATTTATAATATTAGCTGTTAAGGTAACATCTCTTCCTATATAGGCTGGTAAGGGTAATGAACTAACACTTAACAAATGTGGTCTTGTATTCCCTGGATTAGGAGGTAACTGTGTTCCTGAATAAATGGTTACTGTCTTACTGGCTGACCTACCTAAAATATCTGTTGCGGTTAAGGTTGCAGTAAATGTACCTAATTGATAAATATGAGTAGGGTTTGCTTCATTTGATATAGTTGAACCATCACCAAAATCCCATACTATACTTTCTAAGTTATTATCTGGGTCAATTGTGCCTACTGAAGAAAAAGAAACACTTAGCGGAGAATTTCCTGATATTGGTGTAGCTGAAATCTGCACAATAGGAGTTCTATTTAAATCGTATACTAATTTATTTAGAGACCCTGTAAATACAGAAAGAAAATATATTGAACCATCTGGTCCAGTTTGAATATCAACCGCCCCTTGTGAATTATCTAAGATATTAGTTACATGGGAAATGCTGTCGTCTGTACTATTAATCTTTATCCTTCTTAGCCATCCGTTTGAAAAGTCAGCAAAAAAATAGTCTCCTTGATACTCAGGTGGATATATAGATCCAGCAAATGAACCCCCTGTAACTGATGCACCAAGGCCTGTTCTGCCATATATATAAATTGGGTTAGTTGAAGGAGTAGAAGTGCTACAGTTATATGCAGTGTTAGATGCTCCTTCTATGCATGGCCATCCATAGTTTGCACCTATAATACCTTTATTAATCTCCTCTGCTGTATACCACCCAACATCAGCGATATAAACTTTGTTGTTAGAAGGATTGAAATTAAAACGATATGGATTTCTTAAACCAAGAGCCCAAACTTTAGATCTGTTTGATGTGTTATTGCCATCATAAAATGGATTATCTATTGGCGCTGTGCCATCGGTATTAATTCTTAAAATTTTACCTGATAGTGCATCAATACTTTGACTCCTTAGAGCCAAAGGATCAGCGCCATTAAATCCAGAACCATCCCCCATTGAGACCCAAAGTTTTCCGTCAGAACCAAATCTAAGTCCACCTGTAGAGTGAGCAAGAGAGTCCGACAACACACAGTCTGAAGTTACAGGGAAATTAGTACAACTAGGTTGTGGGACGCTCCCTTCAACGGACCCAAGAATAATTTGGCTACTTGAAAAAACAGCAACATTATTAACAACTGTTAGCCTTCTTAGAACACCTGTCTTTGGACCATCAGGAAGTACAGGATTATTTTCTCTTGTATAAAAAACATATATAAAACCATTTGTAGAAAAACTAGGATCAACAACTAGTCCTAAAAGACCTCTATCACCAGAAGTATTAACATCAGGTAATGTAATTACAGGATTTTGTAACAATACCTCGTTTTCTATAAGACGAATAACTCCACCTTTTTCTCCTATAAATATTTTTCCATTTGGAGCGAAAGCAAAAGCTGTGGGGATATTCAAACCTGAGACTATAGGTTGAGCTTCAAAACCCTCTTGATCAGCAAAAACAGAGCCGCTAGTACTAATAAATACTATAAAAATAATTGCTATTATTAAAAATTTATTTATCTTATTCATAGTTGATATTTTAGTTTATATTACATTATTTATATAAAGTCAATACCTTGCGAGTTAATGTTTTTAATAGGCTTTTTATAAACATTAAAGGTCTTATTATAGAAAATTTTTAGAAGATCTTTGAAGGTTTGGAGGTAAGAAAACAGGGTTACCTTAGAACCTTTTGGGTTATCCCAATGTACAGAAATTTCTTTATGTTTTATATTTAAACTTTCTGCTAAAACAAAAATTTCAATATCAAAACCAAAACGCTTTATTGTTAGCCTTTCAAATATATCTATTACTATATCTTTATGAAAAAGTTTAAAACCACGCTGAGTATCTTTTACTGACAGCGATAATAGGGTTCTTACTAAAAATCTACTTAAATACCCAAAAAATCTTCTATGGGAACCCGAGCTGTCTTTGACTTTTGATTCATTGGTAGCAATGGAGCCAGATACGAAACCATACTGACCATTTTGTAATTCTTTCAAAAAGGGTTTAAGATTTTCTATTGATACAGATTCGTCAGCATCCATATACAGACAGAATTCACCACATGCCTCTAACATTCCGACCTTAACAGCATAGCCTTTCCCGTTATTTTCTTTTTGATTAATAATCTTAAGTTTTTTTATTTCTAAAGAAAGATTTTTTAGAATAATAGATGTGTCATCGATACTTCCGTCATTTACTACAATAATTTCACTATTAAAATTATTTTTTTCTAGATAATTAGAAATATTCCGAATAGTTTTAGATATTCTGATACTTTCATTATAAGCTGGAATAATAATTGATATATTCATAAATAGTAATTTATTATTTAAAAATAACCTTATGATAAAGAAAATAATTTAATAAAGACACAATAACTGGCCCAAATAGAGAGGAAACAGTAGAGTGTAAATGTGGGTAAGTAATAAATAGTGGGGCTAGTAAAACAAAGGCATATGTTGAGAGTATTATATTAATAATAAAAGATACTGAGTTTAAAGAAACAAAAGATAAAAATTGTTTTTTGTTATATTCCCTATTTCTATCAGAAAACACGATGTGTTTATTTAAGAGATAACTACCTAGTGTTGCAACAATAAAGGAAAAACTTCTAGCCACAAAAAAAATGTAAGCTGTTTTAAAAGGTATAATTAATAAAATAAAATTTAGAATAGAAAGATCTACAATAGTGTTAACTACCCCAATTACTATAAATTTACTGAAACGACTGTATTTATTCATAATTACCTCTTTTTATTCTTAATAAAATCCAAAAAATCTTGGTCATATTTTAATAATTCAGATGCTCCTGTATAACCTAACTGTTTATAATAATTAATGTTTAGTCTTCTTTTTACAGATTGTATTGTATATACTAGATCATCATTAGTATTAATGTATTTTGCATATAATTTAACATTTTCAATATCTACTTTATATAAAGTAAGTCTTTCTGTTTTCAATATCGGATCATAAAATATATTAAATAATTTATTATCCCCACCCCACAATTTTGTAACTTGGTCAGTAGATAGTTCATAGCTACCTGTATTAGAATTATCTTGTAAAACAACATATGTAGCATACAACCACGGTCTCTCTATGGCCTGATCGTAATATGGATAATTTGATTCGAGTATAATACTGCTAGACTTAATGCAAGAATTAATAGGTATTGCATTTAATAATGCTCTAGTGAAAAGAGTATACTCTCCTGGTTTGTTCTCTAAACAAAGTTTTTCTGCTACTTTTTTTTGTTCTAAGGTAAAAGATTCTATATCTTTAGTCCCTATCTTAATAACAGAAAACTTATCAACAAAAAAAGTATTGTAAGAAAAGATTAAAGAATAAAGCAGAGCAAAAAAAGGTATACCCAGTGTTACAATTTTTTGTAGTTTATTGACTTTATTATTTTTAGTTTGAATATACTGACCTCCAATAAAACTCACAGCTAGTATGACTGGGATTAAGAGTTGTAACCCGTATCTGTCGTTAAAAAATCCAGTATAAGGAGGTAGGTTATTGAGATAAATTACTGTATTACCTCTATATAATGAAAATATTATAAATAAGATTGGTAATAAAGATATAGAAAGTAGAGTAAAGTACAACATAGTTCTTTTCTTATTAAGTAAGAATATAAGACTTAATAAAGAAATTATTAGTAAGCCGCCACCAATCATAAACTTTGCTGAGTTAGCAAAATAAGTGATAGTTAAAATAAAATTATCCTTAGTCGGTAAAAATAAAAATTGTTGCTGCGCAAAGGCTGACCAACGACCATTTAAAAACTCTATAGGATTATTTGCGTAAATATAGCCATAAACCAAAACAGTTGCTAATCCAAAGATAAACAATGGAGCGGTTATAACTAAAGTAGCTTCAATTTTTGAATAAGATTCTTTTTTAATAAGATATACAACAAGTATAATCAGAGAAATTGCTGGTATAAAAATAAAACCTTCAAAACGTGATACGCAGGTAATAGAAACAAATAATGAAGCAATCAATAAATAATATAGTTGATCACTTATTAGCCATTTAGCTATAAAATATAACATCCCTATTGTTGATGTAAAAAATAGTACCTCCATCATCGGGACTGAGCTGTAATATAGTATAAAAGGATTACAAACTAAAATAACACTTGCAATAACACCTAGTGATACCTTTTGTGTCACTAGGTAAACTAATCTATACATGAAATATACACCCAAAACTAAAACTGGAATAAGGACAACTGCCCCTGATAACCCTGTTGTATATAACCATTTAATTTGTGCCGGTATTGCCAAGAGAATATGTAAAAGTGGTGGCCAAAAACCTATCTGACTAATACCCGGAGTAATGCTATCGAAAAATAATCTAGCGAAATTTAAGTGTGACTGTGAATCAACATAAACAAGTATTAGATTTTGCTTATAAAAATAAATACAAGCAATTATAGCTATGACAAAAGAGCCAACGATTAGAACACTTATTGGTTTTATCTTATTTAGATGTTTCTTTATTAAGAAATTCATAATATTATTTTTTAATACTTAAATGTCTTCCGTGGCGTGTTTTTTCCCAAGAAGTTGGACTAAAAAATAGTTGATATATAGCCCTAATCCCAGCGATAGAAAGCATAAACCAATATATTGGTGATAAAAAAGAATGCTTTACAATAGAGAACCTTCTTTTGTTGTAAAGTGCAAAAAGATTAAAATATGTTGAAATGAAAATTCCTAAAATAGAAACTGTGTAACTCAAATATAATACTGGTAGATTAAAGAAACTTTGAATAACTGCCGGGCGAAACAAAAGCCAAATTGTTAGTAAAATAGTAGATGTAAAATTAAATATATTAATTATACTTGTTAAAGGCATAAGAACTCCAAATAAAAAAAAGTTTCTATATCCACCAAGTTCTTTAATAAGAACTCTTGGGTGTCTTATGTGCACAAGTGTTGTTTGTAAAAATCCTTTAACCCATCTAGTTCTTTGTTTTATCCAAGACACGAGATCTACTGTTGCTTCTTCATAACTATAAGAGTCAAGCATACTTACTAGATACCCCTTTCTGTGAAGTCTTAAAGCTATTTCAACATCCTCAGTAACATTATATGGATCCCAGCCGCCTACTGAAATAATTGCACTTTTTCTAAAGTGTGCGCTGTGACCTGATAGTGGCAAAGGAACCCCAAGAACCTGTACCCCTGGAAGAAAAAAGTCATAGTAAAAAGTAAACTCAGCATTAAATAATTTAGTTATCAAGCTTTGAGAGTAATTATAATGATCTAATCTTGATTGAAGGGCTACAATTTCTGGAAATTCAGAAAAAGCAATTGCTGCTTTTTTTAATTGATCTTGATCAGGTATTATTTCAGCATCATAAATTACTATATATTCACCAGTAGCTTCAAGTAGTGCCACATTAAGAGCTTTTGGTTTTGTTTTTGGTGTGACATTTGGAAGAGTAATAATACGCCAATTATTAGGCAAACCTATACCCTCAAGAGCCTCTCTTGTTTCGTGGTCATATTCTTCAAGAGTTATAATAAATTCTATTTTATCTTGTGGATAATCAAGTGCGGTCATCGATTTTTTTATTTGTGATACAACTTCTGACTCTTGATACAAAGGAATAATCACAGTATATTTTTTAAACACTGAGTCTTTTGCTGCACTAATCTTATCATCAGAATAAGTTAACAAAACCTTACTCTTTTTTTTAATACTTAAAAAAATAATATATATTTTTAATAAAAACAAAATAAGATAAAGTAAGGCTATCAGTGCAGAAAAAGAAACAATAAAAGTAGTAGTAAATAAAATTTTAACTAAAAAGATGATAGCAATAAAAGTTGCCAATATATATAATAATGCCCTGTTTGTAGCCTTAATGAAGAGTTTTTTTGCAGAGTCGTCCTCTTTAAAAAACAAAAAATCTTTTGAATTATTATTTATGGTCATATTTTTAAAACTAATAACTTATTGAACATTGGATTTAGAACACTAACACGAAAGCTATAAAAAGTCAAACTGGTAACAATAATTACTATAAAGTTGTTTTTACTAAAAAATATTCAATAATTAAACTTGCTGTTATTCTAAACAAGATGAGAATACATAATACTAATTTATATGAAAAAGATACATAGATTTTTACTAAAAGAAAATCTCTACATCAATACTACTTTGATATGGACGGAGAAAAACTTCTTTCTCAAAACGAGATGGAACTGGCCTTTTATATCGGCCCAGAAGGAGGATGGAGCGATGAAGAAAAATTTTTTAAACAGAGATACGCTCTAGTAGAGGTAACCCTACTATAGCCACTCATAGGGCTACAAGTCAGTCTTTAAACTAAAAACACCCCCTAGAGGAGGTGTTTTTAGTTCTATACATATATTAAATTGAAGAATCAGTCGCTGAACTTCCTGTATCTACAGAACTTACAGTAGGAACATTGCAAGCTTTTCTATCTGCTGTAAATGTATTCCATATACTACGACGAGTTTCGTTCCATGTTTTTCGAGCTACTTTAGTCGCTTCAGAAAAAGCACGATCAGCGGCCTTTACCGCCGCGCGTCTCTCTATAGCAACAGTTTTATCCCAAGCAGCAGACAGGGCATCTCTACGAATTTGTCGAGCACTTTTCAAAGCTGCCGCATAAGTATCAAACCCAGCGATAAGAGCATCTTCACGCTTAACAACTGCAGTTTTAATACAGGCAATAGCATTGGCATCTAATGCTGCTATTTGCTTGTTGTCTTTTCGTTCTTCAAATCTACCAGTACCATCTCCCTGCGCAAAGACTGTTACTGGAGAGACTCCAAGAATCGCCACGAGTATCATTGTTAAAGCAATATTTTTCATATTTATTAATTTCATTTACCTATTAATATAGTAACCCTTACAGTATACTATTGTCTTAAGATTAATGCTTTTATGAAGAAAATACACCGTTTTTTAGTTACCCAACCGCCTTTTGGCCCTTCTATCATAATAGAAGATACTGACTTGGTGCACCTCATAAAAAACGTCCTGAAACTCAATGTTGGAGAGAAATGCATTGTCTTTTCTGACGGAGGGAGCGATTATCTGAGTACTATCGAGGTTATTGAAAAGAAATCAATCACTTTAAACATAGAATCTATAATTCCTAAAAAAAATATTCCTAAAAAAATAACTGCCTGTATCAGTATTACTAAGCGGGACAACTTTGAACTTGTTGTTCAAAAATTAACTGAAATTGGAATAAAAACAATTGTGCCTATCATTTCTGAGCATACAATTAAGCAATCTATAAGAATTGATAGGCTACAAAAAATCAGTGATGAGGCTTTGGAACAAAGTGGTGGATCAAGTCGGGTCAATATTTCTGAACCAGAAACGTTATTGATATCACTGGAAAAAAGAAAAGATTTATCACAATATTACTTTGATATGGGAGGAGGAAAACTCTCAAGTGTGTCTGAGAAAGAATTGGTATTTTATATTGGGCCTGAGGGTGGCTGGAGTGAAGAAGATAATACTCTATTTAAGGAACATGGAGTAAAAACATGCTCACTTGGAGAGACAGTGCTTAGGGCTGAAACAGCAGCAATTATAGCTAGCTATAAACTGATATGGGATTAACAATATTAAACTCTATAATCCTAGGTATTATTGAAGGGTTAACAGAATTTGCTCCTGTTTCTTCGACGGCTCATATATTGCTCTCTGGTAAAGCTCTAAGTATCTCCTCATCTACTTTCTTTGAAGTTTTCACTGTGGCTATCCAAAGTGGGGCTATATTGGCAGCTGTGATCTACTTTTGGAAAACCATTTGGAACAATCTGTCCCTCATCCCAAAAGCTATACTTGGTTTTATCCCTACTGCTATTGCTGGACTATTGCTACATTCATTTATTTCAAATTTATTTCAAAACTCTTGGATCATCGGTTTAGCGCTTATTATTGGAGGGGTTATTTTAATTTTGTTGAAACCAATTGATACCGAAGAAGTCCTACAGAGCCTTACTTATAAACAAGCTTTTATCATCGGCTGTACTCAGATCCTAGCTTTCATTCCTGGTGTTTCTCGAAGC
Organism: Minisyncoccota bacterium; assembly: GCA_031401615.1. GTDB lineage: Bacteria > Patescibacteriota > Minisyncoccia > Phycocordibacterales > UBA9973 > UBA4124. The sequence goes on from JANNRS010000025.1 coordinate 23,448, forward strand.
GGAGCGACATTGATAGGTGGAACATCTCTGGGTATACCTCGATCTCAAATCGTTGTCTTCTCTTTTCTTTTGGGTATCCCAACAATACTTGGGGCTAGTACTGTAGAGCTTGGCTCAATACCTAATCTCTCTGGTTCACAGTGGACAATGATTTTTGTTGGTGTTGCTGTCTCTTTTATCACCGCCCTTTTAACTATGGGGTGGTTTATAAATTTATTAACAAAAAAACCACTTTCGTGGTTCGGCTGGTATCGTATTGCTTTAGGAATTATCGTTCTTATATTTATCGCATAAAAAAATCTCCGAATCAAATTCGGAGATCAAAGAAGTTAATGTTTGGTTACATTCCTGGTGGTTTGTAACCTCTGTCCTGTGAACCTGTTGACCTCAATGAATGGCCAGAAATCCTTTTAGCCTTGGCATGTTTGTTTAGTGCAATCCCGGCACGTCGGCTTAGGTAATCCAATTGTTTCCTGGAAAACTTAGTAAAGGGCTTAAGTCTTGTACCTTCAAGCTCAACAGATCTTCCTGCTATAACGTTCGACGGCAGATGGTCACATATTTCATCACTAATGTCTTTTTTTTCTGTAAAGTAAAGCCCGTTCGGCGTTACAAAAAAATAGTAATTAGTGGAGTCATCACCCCCTTTAAGAATAATGGGGTCAGGATGGCGTACCAATACTGTAACCTCCATAGATGTGGGTTTTTTATTTCTCGCCTTGCGACGTTGAGCATCCGTGTTTACAGTAAAAGCTGTAAAACACAGTAATAATAAGACTCTTTTCATTTTTTAAATTTTTTGTTCGACTGTATATTACATATTATAGGGACTTTGTCAAGAAGGTCTTCCTATGCAAAGGAGATAGCCCGTTGGAGGCAATTGCCTTGTAGTGGCTTTTAGTACCATAGCCTTTGTTGGTATTCCAACCATATTTCGGATACTTTTTATGTAATGCTTCCATTTTTTTATCTCGAGAAACCTTGGCAATAACTGAAGCCAGGGAGATTATTTTTTCTTTCTGATCTCCCTTGATGATAGTTTTTTGATCTAGATATTCTTTTGGAGCCTTGAGCGAACCGTCGAGTAAAACAAGACAATCTTTCGGATTAAGTTTTAAATTATTTAAAGTATCTGCTATGCACTCTCTAATAGCTTGTGATATTCTTTTTTTATCAATAAAAGTATTACTTCGATAAATAACTGAAAATTTTATTTTTCCGGAAGCTTTTAATTTTAGTGATTCTTGGTACCAAAGATTTCTATTTTTGATACTCATTTTCTTAGAGTCATTTAAACCTTTCCATTTATTTTTTTTATAATCAAGAACTGATATTGCACAAGCGCAAACAGCCACTGGGCCTGCCACCGGTCCTCGACCAACTTCGTCTATACCAATAACCCATTTTTTCACCCTACAACTATACAATAAAAAACTCCCAAAGATTAAGACTTTGGGAGTTAAAAAATTCACAGTGTACGGTTTTGAATTAGATTGTTGGAATAAGGTGAGTAAATCGTCCTTATAATTTTTCTTTTTTCGTAATTGAAATCGGTACCGTTTGGTACATTTATAAGAATTTTAGGGAAATATCACCCATGATATTGACCAATTAAAGCTTCAATTGTTTATCTTATAAGCGCTCGCTACGAATAAAGGACCAACGCGAAGAACATTTATTTCCAGATAGTACACCCTAAAGATTTTACTGTCAATCTAACTATCTCCTTTTAACATTGCTATAATCTTCCCATGAGTTTCGTCCACCTCCACACCCACAGCCACCCCAAAGGAAAGCTTGGCATAAAGAACATTCCTCACTTCCTACGGGGCGAGACGTGGTTTATTAACATCTATCTTGCGTAACTAATATGAGTAGTAATTTTGTACACCTACATACGCATAGCCATTACTCCCTACTTGATGGAATGTCGAAAGTATCAGATTTGGTGGCTCGGGCAAAAGAACTCGGTATGCCAGCCCTCGCCCTGACAGACCATGGCAACATGTACGGAGCTGTAGAATTCTACAAGGAATGTAAGTCAGCTGACATCAAACCTATTATTGGTGTCGAAGCCTACATCGCAGAGCGAACACGTTTTAATAAAGAACCCGGGATAGATAATCGTCGCTACCACCTAACTCTTTTGGCCAGGAACAACGCGGGTTACAAAAATTTAATGAAGATGGTTTCAAAGTCCAACCTAGAAGGTTTTTACTATAAACCTCGTATGGATCTGGATTTGATCCGTGAACACTCTGACGGCTTGATATGTCTATCAGGATGTCCAGGAAGCAGGTTTATTCAACACCTCAAAGCTGGCAATAAAGCAGAAGCCGTAAAACTACTTAACACCTATATTGAAATATTTGGTAAAGAATATGTTTTTGTCGAAGTCATGGCTCATGAAGAGGTTGAATGGTATATACCACTTATTCCAACTATTTTAGAAATCGCCAAAGAAGTTGCCTTACCTATTGTTGGGACTTGGGATTCACACTACCTCCATGTTGATGATAAAGAAGCACACAATACTCTACTAGCTATCAATACCAACAATCAAAATTTTAAGTTTGGTGGAAACTATTCATTTATCGCGCAACAAGAAGCTGATAAACTATTTGCCGACATACCTAACGCCCTAGAGAATACTCTCAAGGTCGCAGACCTAGTTGACCTTGAAATAGAACTCTCTCCTTGGCGCTTCCCCACTTATATCATTCCCGATGGATCAACTTACAATGACGAACTGCGAAAGGCTGTAAACATAGGACTTCTTGAAAAAGGATATGGAAAAACACAAGAAGCAGAGACTAGAATAGAGTTTGAGCTTGATATTATAAAAAATAAAGGTTTCTCATCATACTTTTTAGTCGTGGCTGATTTAGTCCGCTCGGCTCGGGAAATGGGTATCTACACCAATACTCGAGGCTCGGCGGCAGGCTCTTTAGTTTCTTATCTTGTTGGTATTACCACAGTTGATCCTATAAAATACAAACTCCCCTTTGAACGTTTCCTAAACCCGCTTCGACCTGGTATCCCTGATATCGATTTAGATATTGCCGACGACCGACGTGATGATCTAATCTCTTACGCCAAACAAAAATACGGTGAAAGAGCCGTGGCTCAGATCTGTACTTTCGGAACCATGGCGGCTCGTGGCAGTGTACGTGATGTCGCTCGCGCCCTCGGTTACCCATACAATGTTGGAGATACTGCTGCCAAACTGATTCCAATGGGAAGCCAAGGATTCCCTATGACCATTGAACGAGCTTTAGAAATAGAACCGGACTTTAAAGATCTTTATGATAACGACCGTGCCACTAAAGAAGTGGTGGACCTAGCCAAAAAAATAGAAGGTAATGTTAGGCATATTTCTATCCATGCTGCTGGTGTGGTCATCTCTCCAACCCCAGATATTACTGACTTTGCTCCTATCCAATATGCCGCCTTTCGCCGCGCC